>JAGVKR010000006.1 GCA_020050375.1 Planctomycetales bacterium | reverse complement strand
TCCTGCAGAACGAAGAGCACTTGGTTCTGCGCACGTCCCGCGCGAGCGAGTTTCAACCGGGCGACGAGCTGTACGCCATCCCCCGGCACATCTGCCCGTCGATTGCCCTGCACAAGCAGGTGTACGTCGTCTCTCAGGGCAAACTCGTCGACCACTGGGACGTCGTCGCCCGCGACCGAATGCTGACGATTTGATGCCACGTTGTCGCAGCCGATGGAAATTGTTGCCGCGTCCCACATGCTCACTCGGAACGTGCCGGTGCGACGCAAGCCTGGTCGTATTTACGCGATTGCCGGTTGGCGTATAGAATGAATGTGGTGTCGCACGCGGTCGCTTGAATCATGCCTCGAAGCAAAACACCATTCACCGGAGTCGATCCCGCGGGCGCGGAATTGACCAGTTCCGAAAACTGGCTCGATCTGGCGCGCCGTCAGTTCGACGCTGTTTTACGATTGCAACCAGGCTGGGATTCAAACGGAGCGGATGCGCCCGATCCGAAGCTTGTCGGCGCGGCGAAAGCGCTGCTGGAAAATCTTTGTGCCGGTGGCAGCTTTCCGAAACCGCATATCTCTCCGACGCGAAGCGGTGGAATTCAGTTCGAATGGGAAGCAGACGGTCGTTATTTCGAAATCGAGGTGACTGGTGAGCGCGAGGCGACGTATCTCTACCAGGATACAGCCGCACGCATCGAAGAAGCAGGGACGCTCCGGGAAGGAGAAGGCCGCGGAAAATTGCTGGCCTATGTTGATCGCGTGACGTCGGAATGAAGGCGCGGTCGCGACAGCGTTTTCCGAGAGGTATGGGGTGCCAGGTCCTGACGACACGATTGCGGATGACGAAGTCGTCCTGCTCCGAATTCCGCCGACGGCCCCCTGGTTCGAGCCGCCCGATCGGGTCAGCAGCGCCAATTTCAAGCTTGACCGGCGCCGCGCAGAGCAAGGGTTGTCGGTTTATCAGCAGAGCGCCGTCTCTCCTGATCAATTGCTCAATCGTCCCGACGCCATTGCCGGAAGCCGAGTCGTTGCGGCGCGGGTCGGCGACATTCGTGCACTGCGAAACGCAGCGGATGTTCCGCTGAAGCTCGATGTTTTTCCGGACATGACTCGGGCCGCAATCCTGGTCATGCGGAAATCCGTGGCCCGGAACCGGGCAAATTGACCGAGAGCGCATCGCGTGCGCTGCAACGACTCTTCACCCTCCTTTCACAATCGTCGGAGTGATCCCTTCGCAATTGTCAGTTCAGATTCCAAAACCATGTCTCAATCATTCCATCGAATGCAAACGGGGATCCCCTCCCTTGATTCGCTCCTCGGCGGCGGCCTGCTGCCGGGGACGCTCACGGTTGTCGCCGGCGCGACAGGCATCGGCAAGACGCAGCTCGGCCTGCACTTCTCTCAGCAGGGACTCGCCGAGGAAGGAGAACGGGGGATCATCTTCGACATGACATCCCGTGGTGATTCGCAAAATCAGGACGACTATGCCCGTCGGTTGTTCGACTGGCAGATTGCGGCCCAGC
Organism: Planctomycetales bacterium; assembly: GCA_020050375.1. GTDB lineage: Bacteria > Planctomycetota > Planctomycetia > Planctomycetales > Planctomycetaceae > SIAF01. The sequence continues at coordinate 2,063 of JAGVKR010000006.1, read as the reverse complement.
CAGGAGACGAGCCGGTCGACCCGACCCGCGTCTGGGACCGCGCGCTGGCTCGCCGCGATTACCTGCACATCTTCGAGCACAGCGGCCGGCGCGTCACCCGCAACGATTTGGAATACGATGACTGGAAAGCCTGGAAGCTGGAGCTCATCAAGAAATTGCAACTGGCGATCTGGTTTTTCTACGGCAACTTCGTCCACGGCGTTCGGCGCACCGTGATCGACGGCGTCGAGCCGACTGACAAGCCGAGTGAATCGTTTCAGTTCGACTTGTTCGAATACATCTATCATCAGATTTTGCACAAGGAAGCCGACTGGGTGGCCCGCGACCTGTTCCGCGAGCATTTTCGCGCCAATGAGGCGCAGGTTGCGAAACATCTGTACGACCATCGGCAGATCGGGTGTCTGCTTTTGCACACGACGCGCGAAGTGATGCTCGACGACCTGTTGGGGCGACCGCTCGACTCGGGAGACGTGCTGTCGAACGCCAACACGATTATCCTGATGGGAAAGACTCGCGACGGATCGAAGATGGGCCGGGCGTTGCACGTGGCCAAGCACCGCGGTTCCGCCTGCGACGATTCGATCGTGCCGTTCGAAGTGACAGCGCGCGGCCTGCAAGTGATAGGGGGAGGCGGGAGCGGGACCGATTGAGTTCGGTCTCTCCTACCCCTATCACAGGCTGCCGGCAACCTTGAATTCGAGCAATTGGCGGGATGGTCATTGTGACAAGAATCATTGCAGACACGATGCGAGACTGTCATAATAGCCGCTGTTGCAGCCTAATTCCGCCGGGTGGCGGGAACGGGGGAACCATCGGCGCCGGTTGTCCGACGCCAGCGGGGCGCAGGATCGGGGCGGCCGATTCAGAGCACTTTCAAGCTCCAGCCCGTCAGCTCACCTCGTCGGCGGGTCGGGAACGTGGTGTTCCCGCCGTATTGAAAGCGCACGATTCCGACACGCGTATCCGCTGTGACGGCCGTGGACGCGGCCTGACATCTATGAGCAGCTCAAGGCGTTCGGCTCAGACCTGAAGCCGATCGAACCTGCGAACCGTGTCGCGGTGGGGCATCGCGCCCCGCTCCTTCCGAGCCAGTTTGCCGCGCCACACGACGCGCGCTCGGATCCTTCCCTAGGACCATTATGGCTGATCCCGAAAACAAATCATCCTTTCCCGGCAACAGCGCGCGCGCGGCAATCAAGGCCGCCCCCGTGATCATTGTCGGCAGCGTGATGTTCAGCTTCATCTCGTACTGGCGCGTGGCGGCCGTCGTCTTATGCGACATGGCCAGCACGGCGTTCTATATCGGGGGAATTGTCGAGCAGGTGATCGGCCCGGCGGCCCCGTGGTTCATCCTGGCGGTGATGCTGTTCGGGTTCTGCATGGGAGCCGTGTACATCGAGAGTTGCTCGCTCTTTGTGCGCGGCGGCGTGTACCGGGTCGTGAAAGAGGCCATCGGCGGGTTGCCCGCCAAGGCCGCGGTGTCGGCGTTGCTGTTCGACTACATCCTCACCGGGCCGATCAGTTCGGTCTCCGCCGGGCAATACCTGATCGGGTGGATTCTGGAAGCCGTGGCGCTGGCGATTCCGGACGTGGCCATCCAGGATCCGGCGGTGCGGCTGGCGATCCGTCAGTACGGCGCGGTCGTGATCGCGGTCGCGATCACGCTGTACTTCTTCCGCAAGAACCTGATCGGGATCCACGAGTCGAGCGAAAAGGCACTCAAGATCGTCGTGTTTACGACGGCTGTCGCGGCGCTGGTGCTGGTCTGGTGTGGTGTGACGCTGGCCGTGCGCGGCCCGGTCAATGACGTGCCTTTCCGCCCGGATCTCTCGAAGAAAGTCGAATACGAGGTCGTCCAGCGACCGCATCGCCTGACAGGAGAGGATCGCGAGCAATGGCTCACCGACGAAGAAGGCGAGCTCGTGCCGAAGGTGAGTGACGACGGAACTCCCGAGCCGCGCGTCGACCCGATCACCAACCGCCAGGTCGATCCGCTCGGTTTTCTGCCGCATTTCTTTCCTTCGATGGCCGAGAGCCTGCGGGGAGAGTTTGACGGTTCGGTG
>JAGVKR010000206.1 GCA_020050375.1 Planctomycetales bacterium | reverse complement strand
CTGGACGTGACCCGCGCCCGCCTGGCGAAGAACTACAAGCTCCGGTGGTATCCGGACATCACGCACACCGTTCGCTGTCAGTACCCGGTGCCGTGGTTCGACCCCGCCTGGGGGGTGACACTCGGACGCGAGCCGGTCAATCCGCGACCGATCGATTACGCTGGTATCTATCGCACGGGCTATCGGTTCACCGACGGGTTCCTCACTTACTCCGATGGCATCCACGATGACTTCAACAAGAATCTCTGGTCGGCGCTCGGCTGGCAGCCCGAGGGGGACGTGCGCGAGATCGCGCTCGACTACAGCCGCTATTTCTTCCGGCCTGACCTCGCTGAGGCGGGTGCCGACGCGCTGTTCGCTCTTGAAACAAATTGGCGCGGGAGCCTGGCGGACAACAGCTCTGTCGATGGCACGCTCTTGCAGTGGCAGCAGCTCGAGCAAAAGCTGCCGCTCGGCAAGGGAGGCTGGCGAGCCGACATGCACGTGATGCGCGCTTACTACGACGCCTACACCCGTCATCGGCTCATCTACGAAACCGAGTTGCAGAGGCTGGTCTTCGCACAACTCGGCGAAGCGGCGCGGCTGGGGGCCGGCGCGGCCGTGAAGCAGGCCCGTGAAACCCTGGCGCGGGCCACCTCGCAGCCGGTTCGCAAAGAGTGGCTCTCGAAGCTCGACGCGCAGGCGGAATCTCTGTTCAAAGAGGTCGGATATCAAACACGGATGGAGCGCTATCATGCCAGCGGGTCTGAACGGGGTGTTGTGATGGACTTCGTCAATTATCCCCTCAACGATCGCTGGTGGCTCGAAGATCAGTTCGACCGCATCGACAAGCTCGCCGACAACGGCGCCAAACTCAAACGCATTGAAGATCTCTGCCGCTGGGAGAATCTGCCGGAAGGCAGCTTCTATGACGACGTCGGAAACGTCGGCCGCTCGCCCCATGCGCCGAAATTGCTCTACGCGATCGACGCCCTACGGCTCCAACGGGACTTGCCGGCACCCGGTCAGCGGTGGTTCGGCGAGAACCGTCGCAACATTCGCTATGCCTGGCACGGATACCTCAACTGGCCGTCGCCGATGATTTACACCGGACTCGATCCGAGGGCCCGCTATACGATTCGATTGTTCGGCCAGGGGATCTCACCGCTCAAGGTCGACGGTGTTCGCGCCAAGCTGATCCGCAAGGAAGAGCCGGCCGAAGAAAACCAGGAACAGGAATTCGAAGTCGCGCCCGAGCACCTCGCCGACGGGCGCATCGAGTTGAGCTGGGAACGATTCGACGAATCGCACCTCAACTGGCGCCAGTGGCACTACATCACCGAGTTGTGGCTGATGAAGCAGCCGGGGCAGTGAGATCGACGTCACGCGGGCGAAAAGGCGATGTGAGGCTTGCGGGGATATGTAATGATGGCCGAATGTGCGATACTTGGGGTCGCACGCAATTGGAATCGAGATCGATCGCCCATTGTTTTGTGTTGCTTCCTTCCAAGACATGGTAAAGTGGGCGTATGGAAACTGTTGGCACAATCACCGAAGCCGATATTATTGCCGACGTCGTCGCCGCGGATCGCCCCGATTTGAACGCCGAATTCGCGCGAGCCGTGTTGGCGGTGCGTTTTAGTGCCACCGCGGAGCAGCGCATCCGAGAGCTGCTTCAGAAGAACAATGCGGGCTCGATCACGAGCGCCGAAAAGGCGGATCTCGAAAAGTATCTCCGGGTCGGCCAGTTTCTCGACCTGATGCAGGCAAAGGCACGACACTCCCTTCAGCCGATCCGCACTGCGTCGTAATGACACCGGTTCTTCGCGAACAAGTCCGACAGAGGGCGGCCGACTGTTGCGAGTACTGTCAAATGCCACAGGCCGGCACACTGCTGCCTCATGAAGTCGATCACATTCGATCGCAAAAACACCGCGGTGCAACAGCACTCGAGAATTTGTGCTGGGCATGTGCGCGATGCAATTCCTTCAAAGGAAGCGATGTTGCGGGATACGATCCCCTGACGAACGAGTTGGTCTCGTTATTTGATCCTCGATCGCATGTCTGGGAGCAACATTTCGAATGGAAGGGAGCGGCGATTGTCGGCAAGACCGGAGCCGGACGAACGACGGTCGAGTTGTTGCAATTCAACCTGTTTGAGCGAGTTGAGCATCGCCGGCTTCTGATGGAAACAGGCGCTTTCCCGTCGGCATGATCGCCGGATTGTCGCGGCATCATGCACACGACTGTCCGCCGTCCGATCGCGGCGCTAGACCTGCTCGATCAATTCGACTCGGTTGCCGAATGGATCGCGAAATTCGCACCGGACATGTCCGGGGATCGGGACGCCGTCTTCGATGCGAATTCCGTGATTCGAGAGCCGCGCTCGCCATGCTTCCAGGTCGTCGACGGCATACGCAACATGGGCCTTCGTGGCGGGGCGATTTTCCCCATCTTCGACGCCAATGTGGACCTGCCGGTCCCCGACCTGTAGCCAGAGGCCCCCGCGTGGTTTGAGCGCTTCGGGCTTTTCGATCTCGGTCAGGCCGAGCACGTTGCAGTAAAAGTCCCGAGCGGCGGCTTCAAAGCCCTTGGGGACAGTGATCTGAACGTGGTGAATCGCGAGAATTGAGGGCATGTGTGTTCTGGCTCGTGCGCCCGGAATAGCATCATCAAAACCACTTGGAGTTTGCCGCAGGATTGCAGTAGAATCGGCGCAGCGACAAATTCCAAGTCAGGAACGCTTTCATGGTCATGCTTGTCACCGAACCGGGGGTCGAAGAGCGGCTGATCGCCGAGCGCCAGGCCGCGGGCATCGACCATCACGACGAAGTCTGGGAAGGAGTCTACGTCGTGTCGCCGATTGCGAACAATGAACATCAAAAACTCATCGGACGATTGACCGTAATCTTTCAAACTGTGGTCGACGCCCTCAACCTGGGACAATCGTTCCCCGGCGTCAACGTCAGCGATCAGGATGTCGATTGGCGTCAGAACTACCGAGTGCCAGATGTCGCTGTGTTCCTCACGGAGAACTCTGCCCAGGACCGCGACACTCATTGGTTCGGCGGTCCTGATTTCGCCGTTGAAATCGTAAGCGCTGGCGACCGGTCGCTGGACAAGCTCCCGTTCTATGCGGCTGTTGGTGTTCGCGAATTGCTCGTTGTCGATCGTGCTCCCTGGTCACTGGAGCTTTTTCGGATTGACCCTGAGAGAGTTGTCTCTGTAGTGCGTTCGACCATCGAGGAGCCGATGTCGCTCGAATCCCGAGTCTTGCCGCTCAAATTCCGGCTCGTACCGGGTATCCCTCGACCGCAAATCGAAATTACTCATCACGACGGTCGCCAGCAATGGCTGGTGTAGTCGCGACGCTGGAATAGATCGGATCAACACGTATGGCTGATGTGAAAATCGACATCGTCGGTCCCGCGGACATCCCGCTGGTGGCCGACCTTTACAATCAGGTGTTCCGCCCGGCGCGGGACGCCGCGTTTTTCCGCCGGCGGTTTCAGGGGCGGTGCAATGTCCTGATGCTGGTGGCCAGTCAGCAGACCGAGCCGATGGGGTTTTACATCGGTTTCGAGCTCAAGCCGACGGTCTATTTTTCATGGTTTTATGGCGTCTCGCCTCCCTATCGACGGGCGGGCGTGGCCTCGCAACTGATGGACGCCGTGCATACCTGGGCGGCCGAGCAGGGGTATGAGTCGATTCGCTTCGAGTGCCACAACCAGCACCGCCCGATGTTGCATCTGGCGATCGCCCGGATGTACGACATCGTTGGCATCCGCTGGGACCCGGACCGCGGCGACAACCTCGTGATCTTCGAGAAATCGCTGACGACCGCGTGAAGCGCGCCCGGCCAATTGTTTAGCCGCAAGGCGCAGCCGAGTGCCTTTTGATCGCGCCGTCGAAAAGCGCAACACCGAGCCGCGTCCTCAGTCGTCCGCCGCGACGATCGAGAATCGTTCGTGATGTGATTCTCCGCCGGCCTGATCCGCCGAAGAGCCGGGACACTCTTTTCGGTCGAACCAATCTCCCAGAAGATCACGGCGAAAGAGAACCAAACAGACGGCGTAACCCACGGCTGCGCCCCAGCAGACGTCGCTCAAATAATGGGCGCCGGCTTCGACTCGCTGGAGTGCGACCAATACGGCCGCCGCAACGAACAGCCGCCGCCCCTGCGGAAACAGCGTCGAGAGCGCCAGACAGAACCCGACGGCAGTCGCGGTATGGGCCG
>JAGVKR010000830.1 GCA_020050375.1 Planctomycetales bacterium | reverse complement strand
GACAGCCGCCGATCCGCGAACCGCGAGTGACGAGCTCCAGGATTTGAGCGTCGTCGGGGGGATTCTCGCATTTCACCCGCTGCACCCCGGCGTCGATCTTCGCCTCGAACGCTGTGAGATCGCCGCCGAGCCGGTTCCCGTCGATGGAGACCTTTGCATCAAGCTGACGGAATCCGTGCCGGCGAAAGCGAACAGCCGCCATACATACTGGCTCGATCCGAAACGGGATCTGTCGATCCGCCGGATTATTGCCGCGAGTTCCACACGAGGATGCCAAATCGACATCCGATATGTGCACGATGAACGGCTCGGCTTGGTTCCGTCGGAGTGGACCGTCAGCTCGTTTGGCGAAGAAAACGGCGGGAGGCTCGACGCGGCTCGAGTTATCGTGACGAAGCTCGAATCGCGAGCCGCGCTGGCAGAGGGGGAGGCAACCGTCAATTATCCGGCGGGAAGCTGGGTAATCGACGAGCCGGCTGGCAGCCAATCCATTCTGCGAGCCGACAGATCGAAGCGTGATATCCAATCGCGCGAATTCGACTGGCTCCCGACCCACGCCGAGCTCAGCGCGACCGAGCCGGGAAAGGTCGGTCTGCTCATCGAAAGCAAGTTGCGCTGGAAACGCTATTGGCGCTCGGCCCGACTCCCGGCTCTCCTCGGGACCGCCACTCTCACGAGCGCATTTGCGCTCTCGCTCTGGCGACGGCGAAGTCAACGGATGAGGAAAGTGTACCGGTAGAATTTGGGAATCCTGCCAGTCCAGAGATCCATTACCATGCTGGATGGACAAGATTGGCCGTCCTCAATCAGCAGGCTTGGACGAATTCCGGGCGACACCCTGCAAGAAGCAAATCCCCCTGCAGAGCCCTTTCGCAGGGGGATTCTTTGTGACAACTCGCGATCGGGAAAACCACGGGAAATCACCGGTTCGGCAAAACGCGATCACTCAACGCGGTCATTTGATGAACAGCATCTCCTGATACGTGGGTAGCGGCCAGAGGTCGTCGGCGACGATCCCTTCGAGCTCGTCGGCCGCTTCGCGAACCACGAGCATGGCGGGGAGCACGCTCTCGCAGAGATGCCGGGCTTCGCCGAGCACGCCATCGTGTCCGTGGTGGGCCAGCGTTTTTTCGAGAGCGGCGACGGAGTCTTGCAGAGATCTGACGAGAGACGTCATCGTGTCGAGCGTATTGGTGTCGAACTCGTATCCGACAAACTTCAGATTGGCACAGGTCGAGGCCAGCTCGTTCTGATAGCGGACCGCGGCCGGGAAGATCATCGTTTTGGCCATCTCGACGGTGAGCTTGGCTTCGACGCAGACGCTTTTGCAGTATTGCTCGAGATAAATGTCGAGCCGGCTCTGCAACTCGCGGGGCGTGAGGACTTCGTATTTCTCAAACAGGTCGCGGACTTCGTTCGCCCCGAGGACCGGCAAGGAGTCGGCGGCTGTCTTGAGATTGAGCAGCCCGCGTTCTTCCGCTTCCGCATGCCATTCGGCCGAGTAGCCGTTGCCGTTGAAAACGATCCGCCCGTTCTCGTTGATGATCTCGGTGAGCAGCCCCTGCACGGCGGCGTGCAATCCTTCGGGCTTGCCACCCGTCGCCTTTTCGAGCTTGGTGGCGCAGAAGTCGAGCGACTCGGCGACGATCGTATTCATCGCCACGAGCGGCCCGGCGATGGATTGACTGGCGCCCACCGCCCGGAACTCGAACCGGTTGCCGGTGAAGGCGAAGGGGCTCGTTCGGTTGCGGTCGCCGGCATCTTTCGGAAGCGGCGGCAGGACGTCGACCCCCACGGTCAACGTTCCGCCCGAGAGGGACGATTTGGCCCCGCCCTTCTTGATTTGCTCGAATACGTCGGTGAGCTGGTCCCCCAGGAAGATCGAAATGATCGCCGGCGGAGCCTCGTTCGCCCCCAACCGGTGATCGTTGCTGGCCGACGCCACAACGGCGCGGAGCAGCCCCTGATACTTGTTGACGGCCCGGATCACGGCGGCGCAGAACACGAGGAACTGGGCGTTGGAGTGCGGGTTGTCGCCGGGATCGAGCAGGTTCCCCTGCGTCTTGCTTCCCAGCGACCAGTTGACGTGCTTTCCTGATCCGTTGACGCCGGCGAACGGCTTCTCCTGGGTCAGGCACGCCATTCCGTATTTCTCGGCGACGCGCTTGAGCGTGATCATCGTGAGCTGCTGATGATCGTTCGCGAGATTGGCCGACTCGAAAATGGGGGCGATTTCGTATTGTCCGGGAGCGACCTCGTTGTGCCGGGTCTTGACCGGAATGCCGAGCTTGTACAGCTCGCGTTCGACGTCGAGCATGAACGCCAGAACCCGTTCCGGAATCGCTCCGAAATAGTGGTCCTCGAATTCCTGCCCTTTGGGGGGCTTGGCGCCGAATAGTGTCCGCCCAGCAGCCAACAGGTCAGGTCGGGCAAAATAGAAATGGCGGTCGATCAGGAAGTATTCCTGCTCCGGGCCGGCAGTCGCCGAAACGAACGCGCCGTCGGTCTTTCCGAACAGCATCAGGATCCGCTGGGCCTGTCCGTTGAGGGCTTGCATCGAGCGGAGCAAGGGAGTTTTCTTGTCGAGCGCCTCGCCGGTCCATGAGACGAACGCGGTCGGAATACAAAGCGTCGTCCCGTTGGCGTTTTCGAGAATGTACGCCGGGCTGGTGACGTCCCAGATCGTGTAGCCGCGGGCCTCGAACGTGGCGCGAATTCCGCCGCTCGGAAAGCTCGATCCGTCGGGTTCCCCCTGGATGAGCTGCTTGCCGCTGAATTCGAGAATCGCCCCTCCCTCGCCGTCGGGTGAGAGAAAGCTGTCGTGCTTCTCGGCCGTGAGCCCCGTCAACGGGAAGAAGACGTGAGCATAGTGTGTCGCCCCCTTCTCAATGGCCCAATCCTTCATCGCCGATGCGACGATATCGGCCACTGCCGGGTCGAGCTTCGCACCGGATTCGATTGTCTTTTGCAACGACTTGAAGACCGGTTTCGGCAGACGCTCCTGCATGACCGTGCGGCTGAAGACGTTTGCGCCGAACAGGTCTTTCGCGGGTGTTTCGACAAAATTGAGTGGGGCCGCGGTGGTCTGCCAGTTGGTGACGGCGGAGATTGCCGCCATTCGAGCCGACGGGCTGCCATAATTGCTGCGAGAACTGCCTCCCGCTGCTGGAGCTATGGCACCATTCGTTACGACCTTGGTCACGATGTTCATCCTTTCAATCGATTTGAGCGCAATGCGATCACAGAAGCCGATCAGAGCACGTCACGAAGGCCCGG
>JAGVKR010000266.1 GCA_020050375.1 Planctomycetales bacterium | reverse complement strand
CGGCGAGAACCCGACCTCTTCGGTGAGGAGCTTGTAGATCCGGTCGGCGATCTGGACGCGATGCTCGACCGACGTCGCCTGTCCCCCTTCGTCGAAGGCCATGACGACCACCGCCGCCCCGTACCGTCGCACGAGCCGCGCCTGTTCGAGGAATTTTTCCTCCCCTTCCTTCAGGCTGATCGAGTTGACGACCGGCTTTCCCTGGACGCATTTGAGACCGGCCTCGATGACCGACCATTTCGAGCTGTCGATCATGAAGGGGATTCGCGCGACGTCGGGCTCGGCGGAGATCAGGTTGACGAACTTCGTCATCGCCTGTTCGCCGTCGAGGAGCGCCTCGTCCATGTTGATGTCGAGGATGTTGGCCCCGCCGGTGACTTGCTCGCGGGCGACGGCGCCTGCGGCTTCGAAGTCTCCCGAGAGGACCAGCTTGGCGAACTTCCGCGACCCGGTGACGTTCGTCCGTTCGCCGACCATCGTGAAGTTCGACTCGGGCCGGATCACCAGCGGCTCCTGCCCGGCCAGCCGCGTGTACTCCGGTAACTTTGGCAATGCACGCGGGGTGAACTCGCGGACCGCCTGCGCAATCGCGTGGATATGGGCCGGCGTCGTGCCGCAGCAGCCTCCCACGATGTTGAGCCAGCCGTTGTCGGCCCATTCCCGCAGCACGTGCGCCATCTCCTCCGGCGACTCGTCGTATTCACCGAAGGCGTTCGGCAAGCCGGCGTTGGGATGGGCGCTGATGAAGATCGGCGCGGCGGCGGCCAGCGATTCGATCAAGGGCCGCATCTGCTTGGGGCCCAGGGCGCAGTTGATCCCCACGCTCAGCGGGCCGGCGTGCTCGACCGAGATCCAGAACGACTCCGGGCCGTGGCCCGAGACCGAGCGGCCGCTCATGTCGGCGACGGTGAATGACGTCATCACCGGCAGCCGAATCCCACGCTCTTCGAATGCCTGCTCGATGGCGAACAGGCACGCTTTGACATTCAAAGTGTCGATCGCCGTCTCGGGAAAGAGGATGTCGACCCCGCCGTCGATCAGTCCCAGCACCTGTGTTTTATAGGCCTCCACCAACTCGTCAAAAGTGGTCAGGCGCGACGTCAGCTCGCACTTGCTGAAGTCCGAGAGGAGCTTCGTCGTCGAAGAGATGCTCCCGGCGACAAATCGGGGCCGGGCCGGGGTCCGCGCCGAAAACTCGTCGGCGGCGCGGCGGGCGATCTCGGCGGCCGCCTTGTTGATTTCGTAGGCGTGCTCCTCGAGGCCATAGTGGGCCAGCGAGATCGCCTGGGCGTTGAACGTGTTCGTCTCGGCGATGTCGGCCCCGGCTTCGAAGTATTCGCGATGGATCTTTTCGATGACCTGCGGCTGAGTCAGGCAGATGAGATCGTTGCACCCGGAAACTTTCATCGGGTGATTGGCGAAGCGATCGCCGCGAAAGGCAGCCTCGTCCAGCTTGTGCCGCTGGATCATCGTCCCCATCGCCCCGTCGAGGATCAGGATGCGGGTGGCGAGCAGCTCGCGGAGCAGATCGGCGGTATTGGTTTGCACAGCAACGGACATACAATTTCCTCGTTCCCACGCTCCGCGTGGGAACGCGCGTCCCGACGCTCTGCGTCGCGCCCGATTCCCTCGGAGTCAGCCCTCGAATTTCCAATAGACACAGCCGCCGCGCACCGGTTCAGCCAGCGCACGGCGCAGCGCGCAAGTCCGACCTGTTATTCTTGCTCAATTCCGGGCCGCTGTGTAGCCCGAACCGCCGCGGTTTTCGTCAAAACCCCGGCAAATGGACCATTTTACCGGTGGGAACGGGTGGGTGGGATAATTTCCAAGCGAACCGGCGGACTCTGATTCTGCGGACGCTACGACAATCTTGGATGTCCTGCGACGCGCTGGTAATATCGTGTTGTCTGAACTTCCAAGTCGATCCTCCAAACCGGCTGCGATCATGTCAACCGCCGTCCTGCCCGTTCCTTCTGCCCCTGAGCAACGGCTGCTGCTCCACAATGTCGATTGGTCGACTTACGACCGGTTGCTGCACGCTCTGGAAGGGCACCATCTGCGGCTCAACTACGACCGGGGACGGCTGGAAATCATGACGACTTCTTCGGGCCACGAACGATGGAAGACGCTTCTGGCTCGGTTCTTCGAGATCTTCACCTTGGAGTTGAACATTCCGATCCTTGGAGTGGGCAACTTCACCTGCCGGCGTGAGGACCTCGAGCGGGGACTCGAACCGGACGAGTGCTGGTACATCGAACATGAGGCCGACGTGCGCGGTCGCGAGCAGATTGATCTGGACGTCGATCCGCCGCCTGACCTCGTCGTCGAGATCGAAGTCAGCCGTAGCGTGCTGGATCGACTGGGGATTCTCGCCGCCCTCGGCGTTCCGGAGGTTTGGCGCTTCGACGGTAAGCGACTCTCCGTCTTGTTGCTCGCCGCCGACGGTCGCTACGTTGAAGCGGACCACAGCCCCACGTTTCCCGCGATTCCGCTTTCCGGATTCGTCGAGCACCTCAATCGCCGTGGCACCGTCGACGAAACAACGCTCGTCCGGTCGTTTCAGTCGTGGGTGCGGCAGATTGCAAATATCGCTGGTTGACGTTGATCGACGATTTAGGATTGAGAAGCTCCCAACGCCCCCAGGATCTCCTCGCACGCCTGTGAGCGATTCAGGACGTAGAAGTGGATGCCGGG
>JAGVKR010000279.1 GCA_020050375.1 Planctomycetales bacterium | reverse complement strand
GTCGTTCACAACCAGTCCCGATCTGGCGATAAACCGAAGTCATCCCGCCCGCCGCTTTGTGAGCTGCATAGAGCAACGGCGAATCGAGGCCAAACCACGTGTAGAATGGGTCACTTTGATAAAGCGTTCGGAATTCGTCCAATGTCAGTCCGGCTTTGCGGCCTTGGCCAAACTTCGGCCGATAGGCTTTGCAAACGACCAATGCCCGTTGAATGAGTTGGAAGTATCGCTCATTCTGTTCCTTGTTGAACGGTGCCGCCGTTGATTGGGGTTTCGCCATGTCAAGGATTCTAGCACCGAGGCCCAAAGTTCGCACGGACCCATGGCTCCGCGAGTTGGGTCGAAGGGACGTTCGCCTCTGCGGCAATGAGCCGTTAGCACGTAATCCAACTCGACGATCGTTCGATCAACCGAGCTTGCCCGCGTCCAGGATGGCCAGCGAGATCACGCCGGCCGAAACAGGATGGCTCCGCACACTCCGGCCATTGACGGTACGGGACGGAAGCTGGCGACCAGGCCGACGACGCCCAGACCGATCGAAACGAGAGCGAGAATCCTGGTATTCATCCTGTCACCCCTTTCCGAAATGTGAAACGTGGAACCGGCGGCGTCAGTGTATCGCTCAGGAAGGCCGGGGGCGAGTTTCTGATGGACGGCGGGGATTAACCCCGCCGCTCGCTGGGGGATGATATGCGCGACTTTTTTTCGGCACTTTTCCAGATACGGGACGATCGGCGTGCGCGGAGCAGTGGTGGTCGGGTAAAATGGAGGGAAGCCGAAAATGGAAAGCGGAAAGCCGGAGGGGTCAGGGACCGGGGAACTGGGACCGGGGACCGGGAAGGAGTGGTTTGTCGTAGGCATAATTCAGACAATGCTTTATGAAAAATCGCGACTGTCGCACCCCATGTTAAATTAGACAAAATGCGAGACTTGGTACGCAACATCTACGTTGCGTATCATTGCCTTTGGGCCGCGAGTCATCGGCGCCGATTCGTCGGCGTCGAAAACCCAACTTGTGTCAAATGACTGTTTCGCCGTCGAGCTTGATCGGCGCGTGTCGCGCTGGTTCTACGCGCGATTCGCAAGCGAGTCAGCACAGCGGAACACGACGCTCGACCTGGCTGACGGGCGCCGCTCTTCACGCACTCGGCTGCGCCTCGCGGCTAAACGTTTTTCACGATCTACGATCTACGACCCACTATCCACAATCCCCTTCAGCGCGACGGCTGCACCCCACCACTGACTTCGCTATAACCAAAGACCTCCGATAACCCGAAAGCGCCTCCCTCGCTCGGACCGATCCCGCATGATTCGACTGCTGAGACTTTTGATTCTGACCGCCGTCGTCGCCACGGCCGTTCCGGTTTACGCCCAGCGCGATCTCAAGGACATTCCCGACCCCGATCCCGAGATCGAACGGCAGTCGTTTCAGGTGGCCGACGGGTTCGAGGTCAACCTGTATGCGGCCGACCCGCGGATCGCCAAGCCGATCCAGATGAATTTTGACGCGCGGGGCCGGTTGTGGATTGCCAGCAGCTCGATCTATCCGCACATCGAACCGGGGCAGGAAGCCAACGACCGGATTCTCGTGGTCGAAGATGTCGACGGCGACGGCGTCGCGGAAAAGACCAGCATCTTCGCCGAAGGGCTGCTGATCCCCACCGCTGTCGAGCCGGGGGACGGCGGCGCGTACGTCGCCAACAGCACCGAGCTGGTCCACTTCCAGGACACCGACGGCGACGGCAAGGCCGATTCGAAGCGCGTGCTCCTCTCCGGCTTCGGCACCGAAGACACGCACCACATCCTCCACACGTTCCGCTGGGGGATGGATGGAATGCTGTACTTCAACCAGTCGATCTACATCCACAGCCACATCGAGACGCCGTGGGGTGTGCGGCGGCTGGGGGGGGGCGGGATCTGGCAGTTTCGCCCCGAGTCGCTGCAACTGGAGATTCTCTGTCGCGGGTTGGTGAATTCCTGGGGACACCACTTCGACGACTGGGGACAGTCGTTCGCGACCGACGGGGCGGGGGGCGAAGGGATCAACTACGTCTTTCCCGGCTGGGTCGGGGTGACGGCTCCCGGCGCGACGCGGATCATGAAAGGACTCAATCCCGGCAGCCCCAAGCATTGCGGCATCGAAGTCCTCAGCGGTTCGCACCTCCCCGAGGACTGGCGCGGCAACATCATCACCAACGATTTTCGCGGCCATCGCGTCTGCCGGTTCGTGATCAGCGAAGACGGCTCGGGCTTTGCCTCCCGCGAACAGGCGGAAGTGATCAAGACGACACACGTCGCCTTCCGGCCGATCGACGTCAAAATGGGGCCCGACGGCGCGATCTACATTGCCGACTGGTACAACCCGATCATTCAGCACGGCGAAGTCGACTTTCGCGACCCGCGCCGCGATCACACGCACGGCCGCATCTGGCGCGTCACGGCCAAGGGTCGGCCACTCGTCAAGCGTCCGCAACTGGCCGACGCCGAAGTGCCCAAGCTGCTCGACGCCCTCAAGGCTCCCGAACACTTCACGCGGCATCACGCCAAGCGGATGCTGAAAGAACGGGGCGCGAAAGCGGTTCTCCCCCAACTCGAACGCTGGGTCGCAACGCTCGATCCGGCCGACCCGCAGGCGATCCATCACCGCCTCGAAGGATTGTGGACTTATCAGTCTCTCGACGTCGTCTCGCCGAAACTGCTCAATTCGCTGTTGCGAGCGACCGACCACCGGGCCCGTGCGG
>JAGVKR010000394.1 GCA_020050375.1 Planctomycetales bacterium | reverse complement strand
CGGCTACGATGCCGAGTACGATTACTTCGCCCTCGTCGACGATCTTTCGGGCCGGCGCTTCACCCGCTCGCTCCCCAGCCAGAGTCTGATGCTTCTCAAGCCGACGCAGGGGGTTCCCCACGTCGGCGGTTTCCTCTTCGACGAAGATTCGCGGTACTACAAGCTGATCCACGAGTGGATCGCCGAAGGCTGCCAGTTCGACAACAACACCCGCGTCGAGCGGCTGGAGATTTTCCCCGTCAATCCGGTTGTCGATCGCGAGGGGCGCAAGCTGCAGCAGATTGTCATCGCCCATTACGGCGACGGCTCGACCCGCGACGTCACCCGCGACGCCGTCTTCAGCAGCAGCAATTTCAACACCGCCTCGGTGACCAACACGCTGGCCTCGACCGGCGTGGTCGAATCGATCCGCCGCGGCGAGACGTCGATCCTCGTCCGTTACGAAGGGGCCTATGCCGCCAACCAGATCACAGTCATCGGCGACCGCAGCGGTTTCGCCTGGGTCGATTCTCCCGAGTTCAACTACATCGACGGGCACGTCAACGACAAGTTGAAGAAGATGAAGACGCTGCCGTCGGAAACCTGCACCGACGCCGAGTTCCTGCGGCGCGCCTCGGTTGACCTGTCCGGCATTCCGCCGACGCTCGAACAGGTCCGCGCGTTCCTCGCCGACCCGCGCGACTCGCGCACCAAGCGCAACGCCAAAATCGACGAATTGCTCGAAGGGACCGAGTACATCGACCACTGGACGCTCAAATGGAGCGACCTGCTCCTCGCGAACCGCAAGTTCATCACCGAGAAGGGGGTGTGGGGCTACCGCAACTGGATTCGTAGCGCTATCGCCGGCAACAAGCCTTACGACCAGTTCGTCGCCGAATTGCTCACGGCCAACGGCAGCACGTTCCAGAACCCGGCCGCCAATTACTACCGCATCTCGCGCGAGCCGACCGCCGTCATGGAAAACCTGACGCAGGTCTTTCTCGGAACGCGTTTCAGTTGCAACAAGTGCCACGACCACCCCTTCGAACGCTGGACGCAGGGGCAGTACTACCAGTTGTCGGCGTACTTCGCTTCGATCGGCCGCAAGCCGGGGGGCGCTCCGCAGGAAGAAATCATCTTCCCCACACGAACGCCGGTGGCGGTCGTCAACCCGCGCAGCAATTTGGCCGTGGACGCCAAATTCCCCTACACGCACGCGGGCCAGGTCGACGTTCACGCCGAGCTGCGCCAGCAGTTGTCGCAGTGGCTGACATCCAAAGACAACCCCTATTTCGCCGCCAGCGTCGTCAATCGCTACTGGAGCTATCTGCTCGGGCGCGGGATCATCGACCCGGTTGACGACATCCGCAGCAGCAATCCCCCGTCGAACCCCGCACTGCTCAAGGCGCTCACCGACGATTTCATCGCCCACGGGATGGATCTCAAGCACCTTTTGCGAACGATCGCCCAGTCGCAAACGTATCAGCGCAGCTTCCGCAGCAACAAATGGAACGAAGACGACGGCGAGAACTATTCGCACTTCATGCCCCGTCGCCTCACCGCCGAGCAGTTGTTCGACGCGATCATGATCGCCTCGAGCAGCCCGGTGACGCTTCCCGGCGTTCCGGCCGGTTTCCGCGCGACGCAGTTGCCCGACGCCAATATCCAGATCGGCTTCCTCGACATGTTCGGCCGTCCGCCGCGCGAGATTCCCTGTGAATGCGAACGGGCCGCCGATGTCAGCCTCGCGCAGACGCTGAACCTGATCAACGGCCCGACCGTCTCCGAAGCGATCATTCACCCGCAAGGGCTGATCGCCCGGCTGGTGGCCGCCAAATCCGACGACAAGACGCTGATCGAAGACATCTACCTTTCGGTCCTCGGCCGCACTCCCACCGACGACGAATTGCAGAAATCGTTCGGCTATTTTCTCGCGATCGACACCAAAGCCGAAGCGGCCCAGGACCTGATGTGGGCTCTGATGAACAGCCCGGCGTTTTTGTTCAACCGGTAACGTCCGGCGAGCGGGGGGCGTGAGCCCCCTGAAGCGCCGACTTCGCGAAAACGGCAAGCAGGGCAGCAGACAGAGAGAATGAGAGACAGGGAGTGGAAGAGACTCACTTCGAGAGTCTCCTTGTCTCTCAATATCTCGATGTTGCTCGCAACCACCCTGCTGGTCACGGTGGGGGGGATCATTTCCTTCGTTACGTTCGGCCTTGGATTCCTGTTGCTGATTCCCGCCGGAGCCGCATTGGCGATCTACGGCATCGTGATGCCGATTGTCGCCGCCATGAAGTCCAACGCGGGCGAGCTCTACCGCTACCCGGTGACGTGGCGGTTGATCAAGTGATCGATCGAAGCCGGCAGGGGAACTCGCTGGGAGTCAGAGCGTGTGAAAGTTTGTAGTGTGGACTTCAGTCCACGCGAGCTGTTGTGTCGTGTCGGCTGAAGCCAACACGACAGGTTGTATGCGATCGTCGATTCAGTCGAACCTTTCACGCGTTCTCACTCCTGTTCAGCCTTTGGGGCCTCGGTTTTGGGGCCGAGGCGGGGGAACTTTTTCAGGAAGTCGAAGGCCCCCCCTCGACCAGCCCCGGCTGTCGGCTTGTCGCCTGTCGTCTGTGGTCCGGACTGAGTATCGAGAGGGATGATCTGCATGTCGTCGAAGCAGATTTCGCCGAGCCCCGTCAGCGCCATCGTCAGGGTGAATTCCCCCGTTGCGGCGGCCTCGCGGACAAAATCGAACTGTTGCCAGTCGCACTTCGATCGCCAGCGAAGCGCCGTGGCGGGCCCCCCGAGGCTGTCGTACAGAATGGCCCCTTCGAGATTCCGCAGGCTTGGCGCGGCGACTTTGACCCAGCCGATCACGCGGACAAGCTGCCCCTTGTAAACCGTCACCGGCGGCGTCGTGACCGTCACGGGGCGATCGTTGATCACCAGCGGGGGATCCTGCCCCGTGGCTGCGGTGGCGATCAGCCGCAAACAGTAAGTCCCCTTGTGCGGCTGCGGATAAAGCTCGGCGACCGCGCGGACGCCGGGGACTTCAACCTGCTCGTGCTTCCAACCCACCTTCATTGTCTCGAAGTCCTCGAAATCCCCCGATCGCAACAGATTGCGGCCCCCCGCGTGCGTGGCCCGGCCGAGCCGGCCGACCATTTCCCAATGATCGGGGAGCGTTTGAAAGCAGAGCGTGTGCGGGCTCGAGACGGCGGCATGGTTCTTCAACCGGCCAACCGCGTCGATCCAGTAGTCGTGTTGCAGGATCCGCAAAAACTGCATGCCATCGGCGCTCTCCTTCCGTGATTCGTGGAAGCGCTGCTGCTGCCAGTTGGCCTCGGCGTTCTTGATCTTCTGCTTCGCTTCTGCGAGCAGGTTCCCGGCGTTGCGATGCCCCTGCCCCAGCTCGTGCAGCCGCCGGTCGATTTCCGTCACACGATCGAGCTTGGCGCGGGCCAGCTCGAAGCTCACCCGGGCGCTGGCCTCGGCGAGCGTGTTCATCTTGAGCCGCAGACGCTCGACGACCGTTTCATCGTCGGTGAACAAGATCGCCGCGGTCATGTCGAATTTCTTGAGCTTGACCTGCTTCCCGCCGGCGACGCGCGTGCTATCCAAACAGCTGATTCTGGTCGTGCTGATCTCCCACGCCCGATAGGCGTCCCCCACACCGGGAACGACCAGAGTCGCATTATTGGCCGCCATTTGCCCCGGCACGAACTGCGCATCGTCGGAAAACCAGGTCGGCAGCACGAGCAAGCCGTAATCGGTCTTGATGATCGCGGCTTCGAGATCGCGTTTGCTCTGCTCGACGACGTCTTGCTTTGACTTGTGGGCGTTGATTCTCGCCTTTCGCTGGGCTTCGTTGTCTTGCGCGAGGCCGTCGAGGTTGAGTTTTCCGGGGGAAGGCAATTGTGCCTTGAACGGGGTCTGGCTCGCTGGCGCGCCGGTCGCCAGCCACGGCTCGAACAATTCCAGCTCCATGTTGAGCAGTGCCAGCATCAACTTGCGCTCGACGGCGCCGGGGCCGGTTCCATCGAGAGGCGTATGCGTCCAATACCCGATCCCGCGGCAACCGGCGCCCAGCGCGGCGTACAATTCGAGTCGAATCAGCTCCGGTTCGACGACCACGGGCGACCAGCCCGCGGCCTGCCGCTGCTCGTTGATGGCGGGAGACGGTTCAGTGGAGACCCAAGTCCAGAGAAGCGTTCCGGGATAGGCCTGCATCCGCCGCTCGATCAGCCAGTCGCGATAGTTTTTGAGGCCGAAGCTCGTGTGGAGCGGCGAACGGCTCACGCTCAGCATCGGAAACGAGCGGGAATAGGCCCGTTCCATGCCGACCACGTCCGCAGTGACCGGGCGTTGCCACTGTTGATCGGCATTGCGGATCTGCTCGTCCCATTGCGACACTTCCTTTTTCGCTTTCGCGGGGATCTCCGTTCCGAGATACCACAGCAGGATGGGAGACGTTCCCGGCCCGAACGGGGCCATCTGCGCGACGCTCGGGTCGAGCGGCACACCGCCGGCCGCGGTCGGTCGCGG
>JAGVKR010000844.1 GCA_020050375.1 Planctomycetales bacterium | reverse complement strand
GTGATCAATGTTCCGCGGCTCCCCATCACCGTTTCGCCGTAAGGCTCGAAGCGATTCGTGTTGATCGACGAATAGGTGACGATCACGACGTCGTTCTTGTCTTCGGCATAGTGCGGGCCGGGGAACTCGAGCGTGACGAACACCTGGTCGTCGATCTCGCGCTTGTCGACCTGCTTGTCTTTTGAGCCGACCCCTTTGACGCCGTAAAAATTGCGGCCGCCGTACCCTTGCACCGCCAGCGGATGGACCTTGCCGAGAAAGATGCTGGCCGCGTCGAGCTGGTGGCTGCCGAGCTCGGCCATCAGGCCGCCGCCGGTCTTGTTGTAGAGCCGCCAGTTGATGAGCTGCTCGAGCGATTCGAACCCGTACTCGCTGACCATGCTGGCAACGGTCTGATCGTCTTTGGGGATGTCTTTGAGCCAGCTATCGGCATTCGGAAAACTGTTGTTGCGGTGCCAGCAGGCGCGGATGAATTTGATGTCTCCCAACACTCCCTGCTTGATCAGGTTATTGGCGTTGTCGTAAAGAACGCTGTAATGCCGCTGGTGACCGACGGCGAGCAGCTTTCCCTTCTCGTTGGCCTTCGCAATCATCTCTTTGCATTCCGCGACGCTGTGCGCCATCAGCTTTTCGCACAGGACGTGTTTGCCTTTTTCAAGGGCATCGATTGTGATCCTCTTGTGCGAGTTGAGCGGCGTGGCGATGACAACCGCTTCGATCTCCGGGTCGTCCAGCAACTGCTTGTGATCGGTGTACGTTTTGATCTTTTTCACCGACTGGTGGCCGAGCTTCTTGATCAGCCCGACCCGATGCTCGTTGCCGTCGCCGTAAAAGGCCCGCTTGAGGTTCGTCGGGCGCAGGTCGGCCACGGCGACGATGTCCATGTATTCGGGAGGATGCTGCGTGAGCAGCACCGAGCCTTCATCGCCAGTGCCGATGAACCCGACTTTGACCGGGTTCCCCTTGAGCTGCTCGTAACCGAAGTAAAACGCGCCGAGCGCCGGGGCCGCGGCGGCGGTCTTCAAAAACGACCGGCGGGTGACGCCGACCGCGTCGTTGAAATTCTGTTGACCGATCGCTTTTTGTTCGGGAGTCAGGTTCATTCGCGGACCTCGTGAGCTGACGGTGAGTGTCGGATTGATTCTCAGAATGTCGAATGTCTAAAGGAAGAAATGTCTAAGGAATGACGAAATTCAAAATCTCAATGACGAAGAGGCACTTTTTCGAGCTTCGGTTTTCATCATTCCTTAGACATTCGGATTTCGACAT
Organism: Planctomycetales bacterium; assembly: GCA_020050375.1. GTDB lineage: Bacteria > Planctomycetota > Planctomycetia > Planctomycetales > Planctomycetaceae > SIAF01. Next base: position 1,818 of record JAGVKR010000844.1, on the reverse strand, counting down.
TCGACATTTTCAAAAGTCAGTCCGTCTTTCGAAAGAAAACAAATCGTCTGATGAATGCATCCAGTCCGATCCAGCGCCCGGTAGGCAGGGAGGCCAGCGCGAGGCAGGCGAAGACTTCAATCAAATTTTTGTTGACGAACAGGCTGTGCTCGGGACCAGGGGCTTCCGGAACGCCGGGCCAGGGGGGCATCGGCAGGTAAAACAGCAACAGCAACCCCGCCGCCCCGAGGGCCGACAAGCGGCTTAAGAAACCGGCCATCAATGTCACACCCAGGATCGTCAGCGCCCACATCGTGATCTGGTTGATCTGAGTCACCTGATTCGGCGTCTCGGGGACCGGGCCCAGCGCCGTCTGCTCGACGGTGAGCAGCTTATAAGCGTTCTCGCGGAGCTCGGTTGTCAGAGCGTCGATCGGGCCAAGCAATTCGCCCTTCTTTTGCATGATCTCCGACCATTGCTTGGCGAGATGCTCCTGCTGAAATGTCTGGCGTGCCGCTTTGAGGTTCAACTCGTACCGCCCGAGCAGGTTTTCGAAGACCTGCTTCTTGCCGGGGCGGGAGTAGTCGGTCGTCCCCTCCTGCGCCGCGAGCACGACGCCGTTGCGATCGGGGTCTTCCTTGAGCAGAACCTGCAGGCGATCTTTGAGGCCGAGCTTGCCGGAACGGTCGCTGAGGCGATTGATCGCCTGCTGAAATTTTTTCGCCGCGTCGTCGAGCTCAGGTTTCGGTGTGCGCGGGTCGGCCGCCGCGGCCCGCTCGTCGTCGGTCGTCGGCTGCGGCTCCACGAGCTTCAGTAGCGCCTCGCGCTCTTCGGGAACGAGATGCAGATTCGTTTCCAGCCGCTTCGCTTTGGGGTTGTAGCGCAGATACCATCCGTCGGGCGCTTTGTATTTGCGCGGCTTGAACTTCTTGAGATCGACCCCTTTGGGGAGCGTGGCGAGCGCCTGGGTGAACTCCTTGGGCCCGTCGAGCAGGCGGTCGAGCTCCTGCTTCTGCTCGTCGCTGAGCGTGGGGTAATGGCCGATGAAGCGGTTCTTCCAGTCGTCCCACCGCGCGACCATCGTGTCGAAGTCGAGCTTTTTGAGGCCATCGGGGTCGTCGACGAGGCTGCGGAACTTGTCGCGAAACGGCCCGCGGGCGTTGGCGAGATAACCTTCGGCCGTCCAGGGGCGCGCCGTTTTCTGCGTGTTCAGCTTCCACAGCCCCTCGTACAGAAACTGCCAGCCGATCGAGACGCGCAACACGACCAGCAGGAGACACGCCAGAAACGAGATTTGTCGAACGTTGCGGGGCACGATCGTCTCCGAGATGGGCGCAGCGACGCGAAAACGAGGGAAATTGCCAGGCCGCTAGCGGCACAACACCTATTGTTGGTACGTCGACCCGTGGCCGGATGCCGGGTCGGGCGTCCAAATCAGGTCGGTTTCGGGGATTCCGCAGACGACCGGTTCCAGCCGCTGCCCGTCGTGGGGGGCTGGGATCAGCAATGCGGAGACCTCCAGACAATTATGGCAATAGCTCCGGGCCTTTTCGACCCCGAGCACGAAAAAAGCGGTCGACAAGGCCTCAGCCCGGGCGGCAGTCGGCGCCAGAACCGTCACCGACAGCATCCCTTCCGCCGGCCAGCCGGTTCGCGGATCGAGCAGGTGCCCATATCGCTTGTGCCCGACCCGATAAAACTGCACCCCCGAGCCGCTCGTCGACATCCCCCGATCCTTGAGAAGCAATGTCGCCAGTTGCCGATTCGGAAGGAGCGGATGCCGCAGCCCGATCGGCCACCCGTCGTTCCCAGCGAGCCCTCCCCGAGCCAAAATGCTGC
>JAGVKR010000541.1 GCA_020050375.1 Planctomycetales bacterium | reverse complement strand
GCTGTTCGAGTTCTTCCGGCAGGTGTGCGGGCGATTCCGCGACTGCCAGTTCATCCATTACAACCTGCCTCGCACGAAGCGCCTTGTGACCGGGAAGGAATATGGTCGGCTGGCGGAAGAGCATCCGAACCTCGTCGCCACAAAAAACTGCGGCGACTCGATGTCGCACATTCAGAGCCTGCTCAGACACTCGCCCCAGTTGCAGCATTTTCTCTCGGAAACGGGATATGCCTACGGCTCTCTTCACGGAGAGTGCGGCCTGCTCGCGTCGCTGATCCTCTGCTGGCCGAAAATGCAAGCGCTGCTCGACGCGGGAATCCGCCGCGACATCCCGACGCTTGTGTTACTGCAGCGCGAATGCGACATCGTGATCGAGACGCTGTTCGAAACCGTTCCCGCCACTCGCATCGACGGAGCGTACGACAAGATCTTCGAGAAGATGCACGCCCCGGAAGTCCCGCTGCGGCTCCTGCCCCCTTATGTCGGCACCAGCGACGAAGAGTATCACGCCTTCGTGCGCCTGCTCAGCGAGCGTCTGCCGGACTGGGTTCCGTCGACGGCGAAGGGATGAGGAGGAGGATTCGGGATTCGGGATTCGGGATTCAGGGAAGTTTGGCTGCCGCCAATCCTAACCCGAAGCGTTAGCGAGGGAATGCGACACCTTCACGCACTCCCTCGCTAACGCTTCGGGTTACAATCGTGTCCCCTGAATCCTGAATGCCGAATCCTGAATCCTTCTTTTCACCTAATTCATTAGGTTTTCTCTTGACGAGCACGTTCGTCGTCTGTATTTTCACCTAATCATTTAGGTTAAAGCGAATCGAGCAGCGTGCGGCAGGAGGGATCCACATGACCGATCAGACCCCCAGCGGACGTGAAATCGAGATCCTCAAGGTCCTGTGGGAGCTGGGAACGGCCAGCGTCCGCGAAGTGCACGAGAAGATGTGCCCGCAGGACGAGCTGGCGTTCAATACGATCCAGACGCTGCTGCGGATCATGGATGAGAAGGGGCTCGTGACGCACGCCGTCCGCGGCCGGACGTTCGTCTATTCCCCCGCCTACAGCCGCGAGCAGGAAACGGCCCGGTTCCTCGACAAGGTCTTCGATGGCGCGATGGACCAGTTCGTCGCCAGTCTGCTCAAGTCACGCCGCGTCAGCCCCCGCGAGCTTCGCGAGCTGGAAGCCATGCTCGCCGAGGCACGACGAGGGGGGAAGAAAGAGGATCGAGGATAGAAGGTCGAGGATCGAGAAGGACCGATCCGACCAGCGTCCGCCCATCAGAGACCAATTGCACCGCCAGACTTCGCCTCGTCGCCCCTTGAACTTAATAACTCTTCAACTCTAAAACTCTAAACATCCACCGCCCCGGAGCCTTCTCATGTCCCCACTCCCTTCGGTGTTTGATCGTCTGATCGATGCGGCCGCGATGAGTTTGATCGTCTTGACTGCGGGAAGCATCGGCGTCCTCTGCTGCCGTCAGCCGATCCGCCGAATGCGGATCATCGTGCTGACGCTCGCCGGTTGTTTGTTCGCACCGGTCATTAACCTGCTCCCCGGGGTGCCGCACTGGTCGTTGCCGCGCTTTCAGTTCGAGAGGGACGCGCAAATAGGCAAGCACGAGGAGAGGGAATCGCGGACGGATGAGCGTGTTTCGTCGATTGAAGAAGCAGCGAGTGGTGATGGGCGACCTTCAATTGTTGCGATTGAACGATCGTCCGGATTGTCTGACGTTCAGAAAATCGACCACGAACCAGCACTCGCCACAGTCAACATTGCCGGCACGGATTCCCTGGCATCGATCATCGAGACCCCCGCCACACCCACCAATAATGACGCCCCGCTTCGCGACATGGAATCGACGCTCGCCCGCATCGACACGCCTGCCGTTTCTCTGCGATCCTCGATCCTCCATCCTCGATCCTCAGTCCATCTCGACCCTCGATCCTCAATCGCCGCCGCCTACGTCGCCGGCCTCGCTGCCGTCGGCCTCTGGTGGTTGGCGGGACTGGCAGGTCTGCTGCGCGTGCTTTGGGTCGCAAGCCCCGCCCCTGAATCGCACCGACGGCTGCTCCGCGACATTGCCGGCCCGAATGCGGATCGCGTCCGTCTGCTTGTTTCGCCGCGGGCACATCAGCCCTTCACGTTCGCCTGGCGCCAACCGGTGATCGTGCTGCCGGCCGAAATGCAAGAGGATCGAGGATGGAGAATCGAAGATCGAAGTGCCGACGCAGATGTAACACAGAAGTCTGCTGCCGATCCTCTATCTTCGATCTTCTATCCTCGATCCTCGACGCGTTCCGCTCTCGCCCACGAATGGTCCCACATCGCCCGCGGCGACACCTGGGTCTGGTCGTTCTCGGGGCTCGTGCGGCTCGTCTATTACTACCAGCCCCTCTGCTGGTGGCTCCGCCGGCAGCTTCGCCTGTGTCAGGATTTTCTGGCCGACAGCGAGGCAGCCCGTCAATCGTCGCCGACGGAATACGCCGAATTCCTTGCGACCCGCGCCATCGGCCGTCCCCTGGCGCTCGGGTTGGGGATCACCGCCGGAAAATCGGACCTTTACAGGAGAGTTTCGATGCTCGTGAAAAATCAGCGTCCGTTGGAAGCGCATTGCCCCGGATGGTGGAGCGCCAGTGTCGGCGGCGCCGCTGCGGCGATTCTTGTCGTGGCCGCGACGTTCGGTGGCCGAACCGAAATGCGCGCGGCCCCAACTGAAGTGGCAACCAGAGTGCCGAATGGTGAGTTGCAGTCAAGCGCCTCCTCCGAAATTTTGCGGGCCGGGGGCTCCCGTTGGTCGCCCCCAGCCGCCCTGTCCACGTTGCCGAAAGCTGACGCCGGCGACGCGATTGAGTCTCCCACTACGGCGGGCAACTCGACGGAGAAGGCACCCACCGACACCGAAGTTCAACTCGCGGCGGCTCCGGCAACCGCCGATGCCGCTGGAGTTGTCGATCCCGCTGACGCCGAAAAGCGGAAGCTCATCGACGGCGTGCTGGCGCGGGGTGAGGCGATCCGGAGCGGGGTGATCGAGTACGTGGAAGAAAATGACTTCTTGAATGGTAATAAGGCGGAATTCAAGGGGGAGTTCGCCTTTTCCGGTGCGAGCAGCTCCTACCGCCAGACAATCGAAAAGATTCAGGCGATATCCGTGAACCACAACGGTTATTCGTTCGGATTTCGCGGCGGCAATACCCCACACCTGTATCTTCAATTGCCGGGTCATACGATTCTCGGGAGGCATGTGTGGGCGCGATCCCTGCTGATGCCTGTCCCCCCCGAGCTCTCCAGCGTCAACCCTGCCGACGTGCGGCTAGTCGGCTCCGAGACGATCAACGGTGTTGAAACGAAAACCCTCGAATGGCCGGCCGGTGAGACCGACAAAACCACGGGCCTTGCTCTCCCGTCTGAATTGGAAGCGGCGAAGCGCACCGTGCGTCTCCATGTGGCGCCACAACTGGGTTACGCCATCGTGCGCCTCAAGCGACTTGACCGGTTCGGCCTGGCGAATGCCGTCGCGGAGTTCAGCGAGTTCAAGGAAGTTGCACCGGGAATCCACTTTCCCTTTCGAGCCCATATCCAGTCGAAGGGGAGCGCTACACGGACGCGAGTCGTCAATGTTTCGGAATTGAATCAGCCGATCGCTTACGGTTATTTCGTGATCCGTCTGCCAGCGGGAACCCAAGTCGAAGATCTTCGCCCGCACTGGAACGATCATTATCCGGCTGTGTCGCAGAGGGCGGAATTCGACAAAACCGCTTACCCGCTCCGCAGCTTCACGCTTCTGGCCGAAGAGCCGGCGGGCTTGCCCCCAGCCGTTCTCGCCGAGATGGATCGCGACCTGGTTCCGCTCGACGAATGGGCGAAGATTCGGCAAGCGGCCGAGGCCCGCGAACGGGATTCCACGACAAAAAAAGGCCCAAAACCCGGCTTCAAGGTGAAAAGAGAGCGGGGTGAGGCAAAAGCTCAAGGGGTTGAGCCGACACCACCCACGTCCCCCGCGAAACCGGCTCCCGGCTCGCATTCACAAGCCGCGTCTCCCGAAAAGGCTCCAGTGACAACCGTCAGCGTCGACAAATCGAAACTGCGGTACAGCGGAAAGAGCTTTGACGAGTGGCGGCTGACGCTGGTCAATGATCTCGATCCGGAGACGCGGGTTAAAGCGCTCGAAGCTCTCGGAGCTTTGGGAGCCAACGCCTATGGTAGCGAAGCAGCGGCGGCCATTGAGCAGGCGCTCCGTGCCGATGACCCGCTGATTAACGAATACAAAGTGCAGATCGCCGCCTTTAAAGCACTGGTGCAGTCCGGTGATGCCGGGATTGCTGTTCTCGAAAAACAATTGGATGCTCCGCTGGAAGGAACACGGCACCGTGCGTTGCTCGCACTGGTGAAATTCGCGCCGCCGACGGACTCTGCAGCAAAGGCGCTGCTCAAAGCGGCTCGTGATACCAGCGATCAGGTACGAACGGACGCCTATCCGCTCCTCGTCGCCAGGCATCTGGGCAACGACGAGGTGTTCGAGCAAATCGTTCAAGCCTTCAAACGCGAGCAAGCTGAGGTGAAGCTGTCAATTTTAAGCAGACTGACCGCACCCGGGATTCCCATCGACCGAGCTGAGATGCTGCTCAGCAAAGCGCTCGCAAGTGACGATGGCGAGCCGCCTTTCGCCGCCGCGGTGCATCTGGCACTGAATGGTCCCGATTCGAAATCGATTGTCGATCAGCTCCAGAAGAAGCTGTTGGCAAGCGGCCCCAAACTTTGCGGCCGGTTCGTACACGAGCTATGGGCGTACCAAAACGACGGCCGGAGTCTGCATGCCGCGATTGCGATTCCCGCCCTGATCGCCGTGCTCGAATCCAAGGAATCGTGTCGCGGTGACGACGACGGCGCAGTAAGCCCCGAAGATGGAATCGCAGTCCTGGGCAGGATTCCATCCCCCTCGCCGGAGAAGATTCGGTTCCTGCTGAAGGCGGCCGAGGGAAAGCTGCAGGTGACGTCAGCCCAAGTGCAAATCGAAGCCTTCCATGCCCTGGCAAAAATGGGAAAGGAGGCTCAGGAGGCCCTTCCGACTCTCAACCGACTGCTGGCACAATGGAAGAAAGCCGAATCCGATCTAAGTAGTCCCAGCACCCTGCCAAAGAATTGGGAATCGACGATCAAAGCGGCAATTCAGCGGATCGAGGGGAAATAAACCAAATCGTCTGACAAATCCCGCCTCAATTGCCATTGACGTGATTAGTGTAAATATGTATACTTATTGGCGAGGCGGTTCGTCGCGACGGCGCCGGGATTCCACCCAATGAAGACGATCACCGTAACCCAATCGATCAACGTTCCCATTCTCCATAGCTCTCGTAAACGCAGAATTCAAAAATGTGCAACTGCACACATTTTTGAATTGTGTGCGCTGCGAGACAGCCTCGATCGTCGCTCGTGGACCGACCCGCGGCCTTACGGCACGCGGCTCGCCGGGGCACTCCAAAGAACAAAAGAACCGCCGAGGAAATGGAGCCTTCCGCTCCCGGCGGTTGTCTGCCGGTCGTCGCCGGGTGCCGGGGTCAAAGTGGGAAATTCATGCGTGACGTGAATGGCCGTCCGTGCGATCGAGCCAGGGCGGAGGCCGCCAGGCGACTCACGCGAGCGTGGCCCCGCGTCGGGCAACGGGGCCACGCTTGCGGTCTGGTTCCGGCCATGCTTTTGACTCGCTCAAAGCGACCCTTGCTACAGCGCGTGATCTCCGGTCTCGCTTTGACCCCGGCACCCGGCTTTTGTATACTACAAGGCGACGTCCGCATCCTTTGCGGCGAGTCGCGATTTTTCGTTCCCTTGGCGGAATGGAAGCATTTCAAAATCCGACAACTGCATCGGTTTTTGAAATGCAACGTCGAACGTCACCGTTCGCAGCCCACTGCTCGACAACAATCGATGAAAAACAGAACCCTGCACCGATCGATCAACGTCCCTTCCCGGTCTATGTAGCTCTCGCGGACGCAGAATTCAAAAATGTGCAACTGCACACATTTTTGAATTGTGTGCGCTGCGAGACAGACTTGATCGTCGCTCGTAGACGGCCCCGTCGACTTACGGCACGCGGCTCCCCGGGGCACTCCAAAGAACGAAAGAACCGCCGGGGAAATGGAGCCTTCCGCTCCCCGGCGGTCTATGTCGAAACGGCATCCGTTGCCGTATGAAGTACCATCGACCGGACGGAGCAGAAAATTCAGCCCGATTGGCGGCCGAATCGAAACGATTGCTGCGGAGCATTTCCGCAAGCCAGGTCACTTTCGATGTGACGTGTCGTAGCGGGAGCATCTTGCTCCCGTTGACGGCGGCAGGATGCCGCCGCTACGAAGAATGCCGAATCAAAACGGCACAGCGTGACAACGCACTACGCCGTCGCGGTCTCACCGCGACGGTACGCCGACCACTCGAAGGCAAAATACGAGATGAACCCGAGCGTCCCGATCAACACGCAATTCACGGCTGACTCCGGCGGCAAGCAATTGCTCACGCCGGCGTGAACCAGGAAATACGAGAAGATGAAGATCGACATGTGCGAAATCACGGGCGCGGAAGCGTTCATGGCAGTGTTCGCCGGCTGTGAATTGACGCGGAAGAGCCCCTGCGCAACGTCAAACGAGGCAGTCCCTCCCACCGAATGGTGTCAATCAATCCTAGCACGCGAATCGCACATACGCCGAAAAAATCGGTCGTGGCGGCGCCAGATGCAGGGTTACAGAGTTGAAGAGTTACAGAGTGAAAGAGTTGAAGAGGGTATGCCCGCCCCACGTCGCCTCCACTATCCACTATCCACTATCTTCGATCCTCGCACCCCCCTCACGGCGCCAGGAAGAACAATCCCACGGCGACGCCGCCTAGCACAGCGGCAGCGTCGGCCCGCAGCGGGAGGCGGTAGCAGCGGTAGGGGACACAGTTCCCCGGACGGTCGTAGCCGAGTGTGTAGACACAGTCGCAAGGGGGAGAGACCACTAGCTGGTACGGGAGCAACGCCGTGTCGACGGCGAACTTGGCGCTCGACACAAGCCACTGTGAGCAGCCGTAATGGTATCCATAGCGCTCGAGGTTGAGGTCCTGGAAGTACAGCGGCTGATGACAGACCCCCGTGTTGCACCAGGCGAACGACAGGCCGTCCCATCCCCGCACCGTGCCGTAGCCGTGGTAGTAGCTTGGTTCGGTGGCGAAGTGCGGACCGGCATGATCGACCGGAAGGTCCCCCTCCGACGGTTTGATGCGGGCTCGAAGCTGGCCGATCGTCTTGCGCTCTTCGACCGTTTCTTCATCCTGGTCGTAGTCCTTCACCGGACTTTCGGCATGCGATTGAGTTGTTGTCGGCGCGGGAGTTTCGTCAATCACCGGGATCATCTCTGTCGCGTCCGCCAGTTCGTCCTCGACAACCGCCGTCACGACGTCGGAGGCACCTGCGGCGACTTCGTCGGCAGCCGGCTTAGTTTGAGCGGAAGCCGCAGCGATTCGGGCTTCCGTCCGGGCCCGGGCCTGAAGCGCATCGAGGTGATCGAGGGCCAGTTCGGCGGCGGCCCGCACGCGAAAGTTGCGATCGAGAAGCGCGGCGTTGAGCTCGCGCTCGGCCCTTTTTCGCAAGGGCAACGAGACGTGCCCCAGCGACAACGTCGCGAGGTAGCGCAAGTCGCTGTCGTCGTCGTGCGCGGCGGTGGTCAGAATCCCGATCGCGTCCCGTCCCCGGGGGTCGATCCGGCTGATGGCGATCGCCACGTGCAGCCGCACGAGGGGATCGCTGGTTTCCATCAGATCGTAGAGCGTGGGAAGCGCATCGGCGGCGGCCGGGCCCAGTTGTGCCAGGACCGACGTCGCCAGCGTTGTGACATTCGGACGAATCGTGCCCAAAAGATCGATCAGCGCCGGAAGCACGGCGCTGGCGCGCCGATCGGCCTGCCACAGGGCAAAGGCAACGTAGGCCCGAACGACCGGGTCTTCGTCTTCCAACCGGCTTCGCAGGGCGCGGACGACCGGGGGAGCAACTGTCTCAAGCTCGGCCAAGCGGAGCGCCGCCTGGCGGCGAACCGAGGGGCTGGCATCCGACAGATTGCTGACCAGGCGGCTGAATTGCGGAGAGAGCGCCGCTTCAGACTCGGGACCGGCGACTGCGGCTTTCGTCGTCGTGGGCTCGACGTTCTCGAGCGAGAGCGCGGCGGCCGAAGCGACGCGTAG
>JAGVKR010000649.1 GCA_020050375.1 Planctomycetales bacterium | reverse complement strand
CCAATCGTGCGCGCCCGCTGCGCGCGCGGTATCTGATTGAAGTACGCCAGGATCCCCAGGATGCCCAGGCCGCCGTTGTCCTGGACGAGCGCCATGGAGTCGGTGTGCGCGGCAACCAGCACCTGCTCGTCCGCGGCACAACCACGGTACTGTCGCAGGGGGATGCCGGCGCCGACAATCTCGAATCGTATGTTCGCGAAACGATCGAAACATCGCAGACGCGGGTCCGGCTGGCGATCAACATTTCGGCGGCTGGGGAAGCTGGACCGGCCGGTTGCAGCGAACGATTGGAGCTGCTCGATGTCGCGAAGTGCGCTAACGCGGCAGAATGCTTCCGTCCGCACGTTTGGGGCATCGCTGTCAACGCCAGCAGGAATGCCTGCGGGGCGTCGGACCCGCGCGAAGTTCTCCGTCGCGGTTTGCATGCCGCCAGTGAGACCCAGTTGCCGATTCTCTACGGGATGCGCTGCCCGGATGACTGGCCGCTGGCCGAGCAATTGGAACAGCTTCGCCCGAACGATGTGGTGACCTACTGCTTCCGCCGCACGCCGCATTGCATCGTCGATAAGGGCCGCGTGCTGCCGGAGATTCGCGAAGCACGATCGCGAGGAATCCTGTTCGACTTGGGGCACGGCCGCGCGTCGTTCGATTTCCTCGTCGCAGAAGCGGCCATCGCCGACGGGTTTCTGCCCGACACAATCTCAACCGATCTGCAGCGCGGCCACATCGGCGAGAGCCCGGTGCACGATCTGCCGCTGGTGATGTCGAAGCTGCGAGCCACAGGAATGTCGGAGCCAGACGTGTTCGCGGCCGTCACGTGGCGCCCGGCCGAGATTCTCGGCCTCGCGGGCGAGGTTGGATCGCTGACCGTCGGCGCCTGCGCCGACCTGACAGTCCTGCGATGGAACAAGAACGGAGAACCCCTGATCGACACGAGCGGTCAATCGCGGCAAGGCGGACGATGGGAGACCGTGGCCACGATTCGCGCCGGCGAAATCGTGACCGCCGCTTGATCCGAACCGTCGTGCGATGTGCCTTCGACGCGGACGGCCACTCATTCGCTCGACAACGGCTCGGCTGCACCCTATCGTGGCTCGTGATCGTGATTGTCTTCCGAGGGAAGTCGGAGATCGATCCACCTCCGCGTGACGCCTTCATTCAGGACATTGCCCATGCGCGTGATCGACGTCTCCGTGACGATTGTGGAGGTCCCTCAGACGTCGCCTCTCGCGCCGTATCGATCGCACATCCGCAGCAGCTCGACGACGCAGAGCGGAATCGTGCGGGTCGAGACTGACGAAGGGCTTGTCGGATGGGGAGAGCACAACGTCAATTTTCTCCCCAACCTCAGCGGTCGGCGGATGGAGCAGCAGGTGCGCGAGTGGCTGCTCGGCCGCGATCCACAGAACCTCTCCGCCTTTCACCGTGACTGCCCGCTCGAGACGCGATTGAAATCGGGGATCGAGCTGGCCCTGTGGGATCTCTGCGGCAAAGCCGCCGGTCTGCCGGTCGCCGCCCTGCTCGGGGGGATCATTCGTCCGCGGGTCGAAGTCGCCGCCTGTATGGGCATTCAAACCTACGAACGCGCCGGCGAGTTCGCACGGTGGTATGTCGAAATGGGATTCGGCACGCTCAAAACGAAGGCCGGATCGGACATGACCGAAGACCTGGAAATGGTCCGCGGCATTCGCGATGCGGTGGGAGATCGCCTGAAACTGCGGATCGATCCGAATCGCGCCTATTCGCCGCAGCAGGCGGCCGAACTGTGCCGGCAGCTCGAACAGTACAATCTCGAATACCTCGAGCAACCGATCCCCGCCGAACCGTTGTCGGACGCGAGGGCACTCCGCCGGCAAACGCGCGTTCCGATTGCTCTCAACGAGAGTGTGACCGACTCGGCCAGCGTGATAGCCATCTTCAACGCTGATGCCGCCGCGTTCATTCTGCCCGATACGCACATTGCCGGCGGGATCTGGCCCTGCGTCAAGATCGGGCATGTTTGCGAAGCCGCGGGGGTTCCCTGCATCATGCACTGCGGCCACGACCTCGGCCCCAAGACGGCCGCCATGATTCATGTGGCGGCATCGTCACCCGCTTATTCGCTGGCCAACGACACAACCTATTACGGTCTGGTGGAAGACATCGTCACCATACCGTTCCAAATCGAATCAGGGACGATCTCCGTTCCCGATCGACCGGGGCTGGGTATCGAGGTCGATCCCGAAAAGTTGCGGAAGTACCGCGTCGACTGCTGAGCGTGTATGGGAGTACGGCCATGGGAACGACGAAAATCAAATGACGAATGAAAGGCAAAAGACCAAAGTCCAAAGGAACACTTTACCTTCTCTCCCTTTGGTCTTTCCTTAGGCATTCGACTTTCGGATTTCCCTATGAACGCAACAATGTCGGGCCATCCGCCGAATACTGACCGCCCCACGAGTGTCCGCTGGACGGTCTTTTCAATGGCCTTCGCGACATCGGTGCTGCTCTACCTGCACCGTTACGTCTTTGGTTTCCTCAAGCCAACATTGTCGAAGGATTGGGGCCTGAGCGCCACCGAATTGGGCGAGCTCGATAGCGCGTTCTCGATCTGTTACACGGTTTTTCAGTTTCCGCTGGCAGTCGCCGCCGACGCGTTTGGCGTTCACGTCGTCCTGACGACGTTGATGGTGATCTGGCTCGGTGGAATGGGGCTCATGGCCTGGGCGCCATCAGCCAGGATGTTCTGGTATGCCCAGGCGCTCCTCGGAACAGGCCAGTCGGCGGTCTATCCGTGCCTCAGCCGCATCGGTCGCTACTGGTTCCCTCCCAACGTTCGGACCACGCTTCAGGGGACGGTGGGAGTGCTGGCCGGGCGTCTGGGCGCGTTGGGCGCGTCGCTATTGTTCGGATCGTTGCTATTGGGGATTTTCAACCTCGATTGGCGCACGTCGACCTGGATTCTCGTGGCGCTCGGCGTCGTGCATCTGCTTTGGTTCGCGATCGTCTTCCGCGATTTGCCGCGGAAGCACCCTTCCGTCAATGAAGCCGAAGCACGAATGATCGAGGGAGACGAATCATCTGTGGCTGGCTCCACACTGCCACCAATGGCGCGGATCACGACGGGACAATTGTTGCGAACGATGTCGCCGCGGTCGCTGATCAATCTGATTTGTCTCAGCATGCAGAGCCTGCTCAGCACTTTCGCCGACAATATCTATTCGAACTGGATGCCTCTCTTTCTGGCGCAGGTCCACCACGTGGACTTCAAGACGATGGGAATCTACTCGGCCATGCCGCTGCTCGGCGGCGCGATCGCCGGCCTCCTGGGGGGATACCTCAATGACCACTTCATCGCCCGCACTGGAAATCGCCGCTGGTCGCGAGTCGGGGTCGCGTTTGCGGGCAAAGGGGCGGCGGCCCTATTGATGTTAGCGGCGCTGCTTGTCTACGACCGCCCGTACCTGTTTTGTGTGGTCCTGTTTTTCGTCAAACTCTTCGGCGACTGGAGCCTGGCCACCTCCTGGGGGGTGGTGACCGACATCGGAGGGCGGGCCAGCGCCTCGGTTTTTGCATTCAACAATTCAGTGGCCAGCATCGGCTCGATCGCCGCCCCGATTGCGTTCGGCCACATCGCCGATCATTATGGGTGGAAGAACGTATTTGCGACTGTGGCCGCCACATATCTTTTGTGCGCCCTGTCGTGGCTGGCGATTGATTGCACGATTCCAGTGCTTGGCAACTCTCAAGATGAAGATCACACGGCTTGAAACATTTGTCATCGGCGACGGCCCGGAGATTGATCCGGACAAAGGGGGCGTCGAGCCGCTGGCATGCGTACGCATCCACACAGATGAAGGGCTGTCGGGTCTTTCCGAGGTCTTTCGCGTTCCCCCGGCCGTCGTGCAGGGAACAGTCGGCGGGCTGGAAACGCACTTCGGCCGACTGTTGCTCGGCCAGGAAATGACTCACCCCGAACGGCTCTGGCAGCACATGTGGGATGCCCTGATCCACACAAACCGCCGCGGCTGGGAGATCATCATTCTCGGCGCTCTCGATGTGGCCGCGTGGGACATCTACGGACAGATGCTGGGGCAGCCGGTGTGGCAGTTGCTCGGCGGAGCGCAGCGGGGGCCGTTTCAAACACCGGCCGAAACAAGCTCAACCGAAGTCGTCCCCTACTGCACGATCGTCTCCGATGTCTGGGGGGGCGAATCGATGTTCCAGCAGCAGGTGGCCCGGGCCGTGCGCCTGGCCGAACTGGGATACCGGGCGTTCAAAGTCGAGCCGATGAAGTCGTCGCCGCACGACGTCGTCGAGCTGGCCCGGCGGACTCGCGCAGAAATCGGCCCCGAGCTCACGCTGATGGTCGACGTGGGCTATCTGTTCAACGACGTGCCGACGGCGCTGCGAATCTGCCGGGAACTGGAAAAGCTCGATATCTACTTTTTCGAAACACCGTTTCCGGTCGATTCCCCGGAACCGTACGCGCGTTTGGCGGCACAGACTTCGATTCCACTGGCGATGGGCGAGCATGCCGTCACGCGCTGGGAATTCCTCGACATGATCGATCGCGGCCGCATCAGCGTCGCACAACCCTATATGAGCACCTGCGGCGGCTTGACCGAGGCCAAACGGATCGTCGACCTGGCGCTGGCGCGCGGAGCGCTCGTTTGCCCGGGAAACTGGTCGACGCAGATCCTGGGGGCCGCGTCCGTCCATCTGGCGGCCTATTCGCCGATCACGCCTTTTGTCGAATTCGCGGCGGCAGAGGTTTTCGATTCGCCGCTACGGAAGGAGCTCCAGGCTGCCGGATTTCCCGTCCGAAGCGGTGCGATCTCGCTGCCGGACCGCCCGGGGATCGGTTACGAGCTGCCGGTTGATTTGATGCGACGATTCCGCGTGGGATGACAGCCCGGTGGATCGAGGTGCGTTCCAATGGATCATCCGCTCCACCACGTCCAGATGCCGCCGATTACGAATGCAGCAGCTATGGCTCCCCCGACGATCAGCCATCGGGCATGCGACTCGTCAGCCCTGGCACGGGACCCTTGGCATGACAGTGCGAGGGTTTCCGTTTGCCGATGCGGCGGCGGCGCCCGAGCCTGGCGATCGGCAATCGCTCCAGGCAATTCTCCGTTGGGCTGAGGAAACTGGATCAACGCATCGGCGACGGCACGCCGCACACGAATGTCGGCGTTTCCCATCAACCGGTCGAATCGCGTCAACGCCTGCCGATCCCCCAGGATCCCCAGCTCGACCATCGCGTGACAGCGAACAATTGCATCGTTTGACGAAAGGGCCTGGATCAGAGCCGAACGCGACTCGGCATTGTCCATGACCGGTGCGATCGTCGGCACAATTTCTTCTTCGAGGCTCGCAATCGGCGCCGACTGTGGATCGGTTTTCAGTCGATCGTCAATTGCCTCCGTGCATTGTGTCATGGCCGGAACTCACGGAGTCAATTCGAATGGCGGTAGGAAATTCGTTCCCTTCGCAACCTTTGCCGTCAGACCGGAGCTTTTTGGATCTGTATACTTTCCAGGAATCTTGGCTTTGGTCCCGCGCCCCGGCTTCACGGTCACCTTGTATTCGCCCTCGGGCACCCCGGCCTTTTTCTCACCATCGACGCTCGTCGTAAACCGGTAGCAGTCGTTGTCCGAATCATAGGCGCTGACAATTTTCTGATCCTGGGCTCCTTCGCCGTGAAAGGTGACGATGGCGCCCGCAACGTCCTTTCCTCCCATGACGACCTTGCACTGCACAAACGGGAATGCGTCCGGTTCCGGAGGCGCGGCCGGAGCGCTGCCGCATCCGGCCAGTGCCGCCACGACAGACCCAAAGAACGCCAACCGTTGAAGTTGCACCTGCATAAAAACGCTCATGGCAGCGAAATCTCCGTTACATAACTAATTCAGGTTCAGCCAACCACGTCAACAAATTGTGCCCGGGAACAGACCGTCTGTTCCCGGGCACACGAGTCAGATCGCATTCCACCGGAAATCGACGATTGACTTACCGCAGCAATCGTCAGCAGGGATGAGCCCCCGCTTCGCGTGCCGCTCCAGAATCGAAGCTTAGAATTCACCCACGACTTCGCCTTCCTTCGGCAGCCCCAACCGGCGGACTGTGTTGTGGTCGATCGCTTCCGAAATGAAGCGCACGCTGCCGTCTCCCAGCACGATATGAACACCGCCCGAGTGCATGCTGAATGGCTCATCATTTGGCCCACAGTTGTTGATGTTCCAGGGACAAGCCGTACCGCTGCCCGGAGTGACGGTGCCCGGAGGCCCGCCCAGGGGAGATTTGTTTTGGTTGATCTTTTGCAAAGCTTGTCCATTCGGGGGGCCGGAAATACCGCTCGCACCGTCTGGATCGGCCCAGCGCCCGGGAACTCCAAACTTTCCTCCCGCCGTACCGGTGTCGGCCGGAGTG
>JAGVKR010000711.1 GCA_020050375.1 Planctomycetales bacterium | reverse complement strand
TTATCGCCCTGCTCGAAAACTACCAGCAGGTGGATGGCAGCATCGTCATTCCCGAAGTTCTCCGTCCCTGGATCGGCAAAGACCGCATCGGCTGATAGCCGCGGCACAGTCCAAGTTTCGCGCACGTCGTAGCCCGGACTGTTAGTCCGGGCGTCTCTGGACATGGCGCCGACCCTCGATGACAAACGCCGATATTGTCGAGCTTTTCACGTCGTTGGCATTTCTCAAGAGGTTGTCATACGCGAAGCGAACTGCGCTATCGAATCTCGCGGGTTATCGATTCGCCCGGACTAACAGTCCGGGCTACATAATGAAGAATTGATGAAGATGCGAATCGCAAATACGGGCGAGCGTCAGTTTGTTGTCACAACTCGTGATGGCTGCTCATGAACTGCTCTTCGATTCGTTGAAAACCCCCGATTGATCCGACGGCGTCCCTTCCCGTTTGTACTCGTGGAGGGTGAAACACATGTCCAAAATGATCGATCCCGATACGACCGAAAATCCAACCGCCCGTCCTCCATTGGGGCTTCCGACCGGCAGCGTGCGAGCGCTGCTAGCGCTGTTGATCGTCGCCGTGGTAATCGTCGAGACCGTCCGCGGTCACGGTGTCGACGAATTGTGGAGCGAGACGCTGCTCATTGCTCTCGCCCACTACTTCACGTCGCGCCGGTTCGTGGGGCTCGTGCCCGATGTGCTCCGCCGGCTCGAAGCCGAAGGGCATGTGCCGCGCGAATCGAACCCGCTGTATCTTCCGCGGCACAGCATCCGCGCGTTGATCGTGCTGTCGTTCGCAGGGCTGGCGTACTACATCTTCGAGATTCGCGGCGTGCGGTCGCTCGCCGAAGTTCCGCCGGTGCTGATCACCGTCTCGGCGTATCTCCTGGGCGTCTTCGCCGGGTCGCTCTGGACCTGGCGTGTGCGACATCGCGCTGTCACCTCTTCACGACTATGGGAGGATCTCAAGGCGCTGGCTGTGATCCTCGCGTTACTGGCGGTGTCGATTCCGTACTTCCTGAATCACCGCGAACCGCTCCCCCTCCCGCAAGTCCGGAATGCGGCGCTGGCCCTCGTCCTGTTCTACTTCGGCTCGCGGTGAGAATCACAGCTACGATCCGGGTTTCCAGAGGCTGGCTTCGATGTAACGCTCGGGGCCGGTCGCTTCGTCCCAGAAATAATAGATCGTCACGACCGTGCCGTCCGATCGCTGGACGCTGCGCGGGTAGCCGATGTCGCGGCCGCCGCCATCGTCGCGCAGGATGATCGGTTCGCCCCAGCTTTTGCCCCCATCATTGCTGAGGCGAGCGTACATCCCGAACGGTTTCGCGCGCCGGGCGTATGTCAGGCAGAGTCGGCCGTCGGCGAGCTTGATGAGGTGCGGCGGGTTTCCCTCCCCCGTGTCGGGGACCGGTTCATTGAGAAAGGTCCACGATTGGCCGTTGTCCGACGACTTCCAGGCCTCGATCCACGTGCGCTTCTTCTCACCCTCTTCGAGACGGCGAACTGTCGTCAGCAGCTCACGCGACGCGAGCTTCACGGTCGAGGGCATGATCGCGTAGCCTTTCGGCTCTGGACCGATGAGGGAAACGAGATTCCACGACTTCCCGCCGTCGACCGTGCGGGCGCAGATCGGGCGTCCCTCGCGGCCGTTGGATTTGGACGCCGTCAGAAAGAGCATGCACTCGCGCTGGCCATCGACGATGTAATCGGTGCGGGCAGCGATCCCCGGTTGGTCGAACAGCGGCAATTGAAACGGCCCCTTCCACGAATGGCCCCGGTCATAAGAATAATAGAAGCGCGACGTTCCCGAATTGACGTCGCTCATCCGGCAGGTCATCGCGAAATCGGGATGAGTGAAATCGATGCCGCCGGGGCCCTCGATCGGCTCGGCTTCGGTGTATCCCGGCGGAACGGTCCCGTGCCGCATCCCCTTTGTCCCCAACAACACTCCTTTCTCGGCCGGGTTCTCGATGGCCCATGTCCTGCCGCCGTCTTTGCTGCGGGCGAGCAGATGCTCTTCCGGCATTTCACGGTTGATGTTGTGCTTCTCGCCGCCGAGATCCTGGTGATGCCCGGCGCTGAAGCCGACAAGGATTTCATCGTTCCATGACCAGATACCGTGGTTCGCCGGCCAGCCGCCGAAGCGCCCCTTCCGGTGATAGACCTTAACGCGTTCAACATCCGAATCATCGGCCTTCGCGGAATTTGCGAGGCAAATGCACACGAGCGGCAGCATCAGGATCGACAGACATAAGCGGCGAATCATTGTGGATTTCCTGTTCATGTCTTCAGTAGCCGTCAGATTTGGCCGTCGCTTCGCTGTTGATCAACCCGTAGCGGCAATCGGCAACGATCATCCAGTGTGTCCGGAAGTAGCGTCTATCGCCAGCCTGCCTCGTCAGTGAAATTGCTGATGGATGCATTCGTCAATCCGCTTTCAAAATCCGATGCCTTTGTCGGATTTTGAATCGCTTCCAACTGGAAATGGTGGGACGAATTGTGAGTCGTCGGACAGGGTGAAAAACCGGCGTGGGTATTCGAGCACTTTTTGCATTCCCATCTCTTTTCAAACAATGCGGTTACGGCAAACAGTCCGAATTTGTCTCATTCTTCATCTGCTCCCCCCCTCGAGCACTGGATGCCGATTCATGCGTCGCATGCGTCGATGCCCCCGCCTGTCACGTTGCTACATGGACCGCCGCGACGGTAAGCTACAGGGGTCAATGCCCATCCTGCCGGCACCCTTGAGTGGAGTCCCCCGATGTTCCGAATCCAATTTGCTGCGGTCGGTCTGTTGAGCGTGGGCCTGTGCGGTTGCGGAGAATGGCCCCAAACCGGCGCGAAAGATCGAACCGGCGCCCTCGGCGTCACAACTCAGGGCATCGACGACCTGGCCAAGCCCGCCGCTCCGCCCCAGGAGCGGAAAGGGGTCGTCGGCCAGACGACCAGCGACATCGGCAAGTTCGATCCGAACGCCAAGCAGGAAGTCAGTCAGCAGAAGATCCAGGCGTCCGATCCCATTACCGCTCCACTTGCGGCTTACGGCCCGATGGTCGAACGGATCTCCATCACGGAAATGGACCACGCCGTCCGGCTGTTCCACGCCAGCGAGGGTCGCTACCCGAAGGACTACGACGAATTCATGGCGCGGATTGTCGCGGAAAACAGAATCAAACTGCCGGTCCTTCCGTTCGGCGGCAAGTACCAGTACGACGAGGCAAACCACACGTTGCAGATCGTGCGGCCGGCGCAGAACCAGAAATAGCCGCGCGGCTCACCCTGGGTGATTGCCCCATCGTTTCTACTTCGCAAATTCGATCCGCACTTCGTCCAAAAGCACGTAGCCTTCCGGGAGGCGGCTCCGCCAGACGGGGTAATCCTTCTCGGGGCGCAGGAGGTGCGGGTCGCCGCCGAGCGGTCCCATCGGGACGACGTCGAGCGGAAACATCACGAGCAGGATGTTTGTGTTGAC
The DNA here is from genome assembly GCA_020050375.1 of Planctomycetales bacterium. Classification (GTDB taxonomy): domain Bacteria; phylum Planctomycetota; class Planctomycetia; order Planctomycetales; family Planctomycetaceae; genus SIAF01. Next base: position 1,147 of record JAGVKR010000711.1, on the reverse strand, counting down.
GTTGGCGAGCACGCGCGGAAGGTCGATCGTGCCGTAGAACTCGCGCCGATCGTGCCGGCTTCCGAGCGAGGTCCATTGCCGAGCGTCGGGAACGGCGACGACCGTTTGCTCCGACCAATCGGGCGTCACTTCGAACGGCTGCCCGGTCAGCATCCAGCCCGAGCAGATCCCGTCCTGCACCGATTGCACGAGCAGGCAGAATTGGGCGCCGTTCGCGTGCAACTCCCCTTTCAACCGCAGTGTGACTTTCGCGTTCGTGAAATCCGGGCCGAAGCCGCCGCTCACGAACCGATTCTCACCGGCGACTTCCCGCTGATGCTCGCCGAACGGCCCGCGCGTGAGCAGCATGGCCACGAGATTGAGATATCCCGCCCCCGGCGGCGCGTGGTTGTAGTCGATCCACCACGGACTGCGCGAGACAATGCAGCTATCGCGAACTTCGAGCGGCTTGGGCCCGACCGAATTGCTGACCCAGCCGAACCAGCCTCCTGGTCCGTGATCGAACTTTTCAACGTACGTGTTCGTGGCAGGCATCGTGAAAGCAACTCCCGGAGTGGTTCGATCGGCGAACAGAAGAAACGAATGCTACAACAACGCTGCGCCGGAAACAATTTGCCGCCCATCAAATGAATGAGCGGGTGTGGCAAGAAATGCTGGCACGACTTCAAAGAGGCAATTCGCAATGAAGGGAACGCCCTCAGTGGCGTTCCGCGAGTCAGAGTGCGCGTTGCTGTTCAGAGGGATTGTCCCGAGACGCTCGCGGATCGGCACTGAGGCCGATCCCTACAGATTCTGGTCGTGCCAGGAATAAGCGACGGGATCGCCGCGTCCGTGATGTCGGTATTTGGCAGGTAAAGAACCTCGAGCGATTTCAATCGCGCGACGTGTCGCATTTCCGCGTCGCCGATTCGCGTGTTGTTGAGGATCAACAGATCGAGCCGCTGCAATGGGACCAGTGCTCTTGGGGATTAAGCGCCGCGCACGAATCATGGAGGAGATCCTCGGCGCCTGACCGAGATTCCGATATCGAGAGGCTGCTGCTTCGGCTGTCCGGCGGGTCGATCGTCGTAATCCACGTCGCCGTGATCGTCCTGTCCGTTGTCGCCGACGCTGTAGATCAGGATTTGCTTGTCCTCCACTTTGTAGC
>JAGVKR010000033.1 GCA_020050375.1 Planctomycetales bacterium | reverse complement strand
GCTGCCGCCGCCGCAGCTCGTGCTGCGCTGCCGCGCGCCGGCAGATTGAAGAGCTCGCGAACCATTCGCTCGGCCTCGACGGCCGTCACATGGACAAGCTTGAACGAGCGGAATCCCGTTCCCTTGCTGTCTTCCACCACTCCCAGGCCGGTGAGCAGTTCGTTGATGTTTTGCAGATTCGCGCCGATGTCTGTCACAAGCAGGCGGTTGACCTTGGTCAGCGGCACGACCTTTCCCTGCGGACCCAGCAGTTCTTTGACGTCCTCTGCAGCGATCTTCGCATCGGCGTCGGTCAGCGGGAATACGACGCTCAAGAGTTCATTCCGGCCGCGCTTTGGAAGTTCGGCGACCGAAACCTGCGGGATCAGATTGGGAGGGATGCCGTTGTCGATGTTGACGACGACAAGAAACCGATCGCGGCGCACCAGCAGAAAGCCGCGGCGGAGCAGATATCCGTTGAGGACGTCGAGCGCTTCCGCCGGCGTGTACTTCTGGTTGTCGTAATGGTTCAGCGTTCCTGGCGGAACGTCGTTCATATCCAGCGTCAGCCCGGCTTCGTCGGCAAAGCGGCGGAGCACCATCTCCCACGGGGCGAAGCGGAAATTGAACGAAAGTTTGCGATCCCCCGCATCGGCCGGCTGGTTCTTCGCGCCAGCGAATTCCGCGACCACTTCTTTTTCTTTGTCGGATTTGAGCGTCGGTGTCGCCGGTTTCGGCGTCGATGCCGATGTGTCAGCCGGCTTCTTTTCGGCAACGGCCTCGGCGGGTCCGGCGATCGAGAGCGGCGCCCCGAGCGCCGTCTGCCAGGCTTGTTTCTGCTCGGGCGTCAGCAGCGCCATTAGAGCCGCGTCGCGCTCCTCGCCGATTTTCTGGCGGGCTTCGCGGTTTCCGAACATGCCCAGCGAAAACTGCTTCGCATCGGCTTCGCCGCGGATCTTGTCGATTTCGGCGCGCTGCGCGTCGGTAAGCTTGAGGGCGTCAGCCGTTTCGGTCCGTCGCAATGCCGAGATTCCCGTGAGCTGCAGCGAAATCTGCCCATAGCGCTGAAACTGCGCCTCAGTTAAAATCTCTTTGAGCTTCGCGTCGGTGTCGCGGCGCAGCGCCGCGCTCTTTTCGCGGAGCTGCTCGCCGGCCTTCTGAGCTTCTTCAAGCGACGTCGCACCTCGGAACACCAACCTCAACTCCTGACGGCGTGCTTCGAGCTCGCGCGCCAGATCGTCGAATTTTTTGATCTGCTCGTCGGTGAGCTTCAGTTCGTTGCGGACTTCGACCCGGTCCAGCACATCGAACGCCGATGGATCTCTCCGCGAGCCACCGCGGCTCCCGGTTCGCGGAGCTGCGTCCGTCGGAGTGTCGGTTTTGGGGGGGGCCTCCTGTCCCAGGGCCAGCGCCGAAGACCGGTTGTCACCGAATGCGGCCCAGCCGATAAGAACAGCCAGTGCGCTTGCCGGCAGGCAATTCCGTCCACCGCCCGCAACGATGGAAAAACGTCTCATAGACAACCACCTGCCAGGGTTTGAGGGCCTGTTTTGCGTCGGTGAGCGAGACTTTGACTGAATACCAAGTCACACAGTCGCGTCGCGGGGTTAAATATCAGGTTGATGCACCAAGTGGAACGTCAGCGGGAGTATCGATTTGCGTTTTTAAGACACGTCTAACTTGTTGTCTATAATAAGCTTATGGCTTCGGTGCAATTTGTTGCCACAGGCTTCGCGCGGAGCTTTCGCCGGGGCCGTACCGTTTGGTATCCTAATCTAACACCGCCCCCCGGCGGTTCGGATTCCTCAGAAGGGGAAAATCTGGATGATCCGGCATGATTTATCGCAATGGGTGCTGGCGCTGGTCATTGTCGCCGGCGGTTCAGCCGCCGTTTGGGCTCAGGAGTCCGGTCGCAGCGGTTTTGGCGGCGGCGGCTTCCCGTCTACGGAAGAGTCTTTTCGCCGTATGGACCGTAACGGCAACGACACCATCGACCCTGAAGAGTGGGAGACGATTCCGGCCCCGATTCGCCGGGCTTACGAAGACTTTGCCGATTTGTCGCGCCCCATGGACTACGACGATTTTGTCGAAGTCTCCCAAAAGATGCGCGAACAACTGATGAGCCGCTTCGGCGGAGGGCGGGGCGGGAGCTTCGAGCGCCGCGATCGCTCCCGCGGCGATTCGGCCGATGACGAATCAACGTCCGACGATCGCGACAGTGGTTCCCGGCGATCGCGGGGCGGGTTTGGCGGTTCCGACGAGCCCTCGTCTTCAAATGCCGACAGTGCCGGAAAGAAGTCCGAAAAATCGACGAGCAAGTCCGCGAAGTCCCGGACGCCGATCAACGTCAAGCTGCCCGAGCAGTTCCGGTCTCGCGACAAAGACCGCGACGGACAGATCGGACTTTACGAGTGGCCCCGTTCCGATTACTCCGGGTTCCGAAAGTTGGATCGGAATGGCGATGGGTTTTTGACGCCGCAGGAGTTGTTGCGGGCGGCGCCTGTGACGACTGTTTCCAGCGCAGGGACTGCCACGGATGCGGCTTCCGGCAAAGGTGTCGAAGGTGGCGGTTTGCCCCCGTCCACTCCGAAGAATCCTGCCGAGACGGCGTTCAACCTGATCGATAAAGACAAGGACGGCAGCCTCTCCGAGGTCGAATGGGGTAAGAGCATTCTGGCCTCGAAAAAGTTCAAAGACGCCGGGATTGAGGTGAGTTTTCCTCTTTCGCGGTCTCGGTTCTACGAGCAGTATCCCAAGGCCTATCACTCGACAGGCAATTGACAATGAATAATGACGACTCGTTGCGCCGGCCGGCTGTTTCTCGACGGACGGCATTGTGTCAATTGACGGGCGCAGGAGCCGCCCTTTGCACCGGCTCGGTCTCGCAACTGCTCTTTGCCGCCGACGAGCCCAGCGCGGCCACGGGCCAACCCGGCGTCACGCGAGTCGAGTTTGTGTACGAACAAGCGCCGTTTCCGTCGTGCCACGCGGCGACGATCGCCGAAACCTCCGCCGGTCTGGTCGCCGCCTGGTTTGGTGGAACGGCAGAGGGGAACGACGACGTCACGATCTGGGTGGCGCGCCGCGAGGGAGACCGCTGGACTGCCCCGGTCGAGGCGGCCGACGGCATCGACAACGGCAAGCGCCGCTACCCCTGCTGGAACCCGGTGCTGTTCAATCTCGCCGACGGGACGCTGGCCTTATTCTACAAAGTCGGCCCGTCTCCCAGCCGCTGGTGGGGGCTATTCAAACGCTCATCCGACCAGGGGCGCACCTGGTCGGCATTGGAAAATATTCCGCTGGGAATCTTCGGTCCGATCCGCAACAAGCCGGTGCGCCTCGCCGATGGAACGATCCTGTGCGGAGCAAGCACCGAACACGAAGGCTGGCAGGTGCAGATGGAGCGCGCCGACGCCGGTCTCAAGAAATGGGAAAAAACCGCGCCGCTCAACGACGGTACGACGTATGGGCTGATTCAACCGACGATCCTGACGCACGCTGGTGGCCGGTTGCAGATTCTCTGCCGCAGCAAGCAGAAGCGGATCGTCGAGATGTGGTCGGACGACAACGGCAGGACCTGGACCGCCCCGCAGAAAAGCGCTCTGATCAACAACAACAGCGGTATCGACGGCGTTACGCTGGCCGATGGCCGGCAGCTTCTCGTTTACAATCACACGGAACGGGGCCGATCGCCACTCAACGTCGCCGTCTCCAATGACGGCAAAACCTGGCAGGCAGCGCTCGTGCTCGAAAACACGCCTGGGGAGTTTTCGTACCCGGCCGTGATTCAGACGAAGAATGGTCAGGTCCACATCACGTACACCTGGAATCGCAAACGCATCAGGCACGTTGCCATCGACCCGCAGAAGCTGGTCTTACGCGACATGCCCGACGGCCGATGGCCCGCATGAGCCTGGCGGAGCGGTGCCCTCGGGTGTCCGTTCTCGTTGGTTGTCAGCTCACCGATCGCGTGCGACCTTGTTGATAACCGTTCACAGCCCGGGGACTGGCTCATTTTTCCCGCGTTACAGAGAGCGACGTCCGATGTCCCTGCTGGGCGTGGTCCACCAATTGTCGGGAAAATTGTGCCTGTCCCCCTTCTTGGGCTGTGAACGGTTACCGTCGATTGAAGTTGCTCATTCCACCCGATGACCAGCCCTTTCTCTGAAATAACCGCCTCTCCCGAAGTCACTCCCCTTCGGCGCACCTGGTTCTGGTTCATCAGCCAGATCTTCGTGCGGGGCTTTTTTGCCGTCTGGCTGCGGTATCGGGCCCAAGGGGTCGAGCGACTGCCGACAACCGGCGGAGGGCTATTGCTCTGCAACCACCAGAGTTTCCTGGATCCGCTCCTGGTCGGCTTGCCCCTCACACGCCCGGTCAGCTATCTCGCGCGGGACACGCTGTTCGCGGTGCCGATCCTTGGTTCCATTCTGCGGATCTCGCACGTGATGCCGCTCAAACGCGACGGGGGAAGCTCGGCCGCCATTCGCGAGACGTTGCTGCGGATGGAGCAGGGATATCTCATCGGCATGTTTCCGGAAGGGACGCGCAGCGCCGACGGGAAACTGGGTCGGCTCAAGCCCGGCTTTGCCGCGCTCGTCCGCCGCACCGACCTCCCGGTCTTTCCGGTCGGGATCGCCGGCGCGAATCGAGCCCTGGGGCGCGGAAGCTGGTTTCTCAAGCCACGCCCGGTGTGCGTCGTCTACGGCGAGCCATTGTCGCCGGACGAAACGTCGAGCCTGGGCGAACGGGGCCGCGAACACGAGCTCGTCGAGCTGGTTCGATCAAGAATCGCCGCGTGTCAGCAGGAAGCAGAGTCAATCCTGGCCCGACGCGGCGCATAAACCATCGACGGTATCGCCAATTGTTCAGCGATGAGGCGCTGCCGACCCGATCGCCAGCGCCTGCGCTTCCCACTGCACCCACAACGCACTACGATTCGCACTCAACTCATTTCACAATTCGCAGTGAAGGACCACACACGTGACGCAGCGGATTCTCAGCATCTCCGGTCTTCGCGGGGTCATTGGCGACGGTCTCGATCCGGCTTATCTCGTCGACTTCGCCTGCGCTCTGGGAACGATTTTCGAGCGCGGGCAGGTCGTGCTGGCTCGCGATGGCCGGTCAACGGGACCGATGGTGAAACACGCCGTTCTTTCGGGACTGCTCGCGACCGGATGCCGCGTGCTCGATGCCGATATTGCTTCGACGCCCACGTGCGGCGTGCTCGTGCAGGAACTGCGCGCCGCCGGCGGCTTGCAGATCACCGCCAGCCACAATCCGATCGAATGGAACGGCCTGAAACCGTTCAGTCCGGCCGGTTCGGTCTTCGATCAGGCGCTGGGGGAGCGGCTGCTCGACATCCTCGAGCGCCGGGCCTACACTCTCGTTGACGGACGGCACCTGGGGCTGGCCGAAGTGCTCCACGACCCGCAGGGGCCGCATTTGCGGCGCGTTCTTTCGCTGATCGACGCCGACCGGATCCTCAAACGGCGGTTGAAGGTTGTCCTCGACTGCAATCATGGTTCGGGAGGCATCCTGGGGCCGAAATTGCTCGAACAACTTGGCTGTGATGTCGAAGTTCTGGGCGGGACACCAGATGGGCAGTTCGAGCACGTTCCCGAACCGGTCGAGCAGAACCTCACGGGACTGTGTGACGAAGTTCGGCGTCGAGGCGCCGATATCGGCTTCGCACAGGACCCCGATGCCGACCGCCTGGCGATCGTCGACGAAGCGGGCCGTTATATTGGCGAAGAGCTGACGTTGGCCCTCTGCGCCGATTTCATTCTCCAGCGGACCCCCGGGCCGGTTGTCGTCAATGGCTCGACCAGCCGGGTGACCGCCGATATCGCCGCGAAGTACGGCTGCGAATTCCACCGCTCGCACGTCGGCGAAGCGAACGTCGTGGCCCGCATGAAAGCGGTGGGTGCGATCGTCGGCGGCGAAGGGAACGGTGGGTTGATCGAGCCGCGCGTGGGCTACGTCCGCGACAGCTTCGCCTCGATGGCCTATGTGCTGGCCGGTCTGACCGAAAGGGAGCAACCGCTGTCAGCCTGGGTCGAGACTCTTCCGAAGTACACGATCGTCAAAGACAAGATCACTTGCGAGCGGGAGAAGGTCGCCGCGGCCTGTGCGGGCCTGAAGAAGCACTACGCCGGAGCTGTCGCGACCGAAGGCGACGGCCTCCGACTCGACTGGCCCGACCGCTGGGTGCAGGTCCGCGCGAGCAACACCGAGCCGATCGTCCGCGTGATCTCCGAAGCGCCCGATGGCGATCAGGCTCGAAGATTGTGCGCGGAGGCGATTGAGATTGTGCGGCATTCCGTATCGCTCCCACAGTGTTGTTGAGCGACTACGTGGTCGACATGAAATGCCGCTTCGACGGCCGACTGTGGCAGATGGCCGTATTCGCACCGGTCAGCGGCCCGACGGCGTACCAATTGCCGAATGGCGGCGTCCACTACTGACCGTGCCGCGTTAATGTCAAACGCGCCTTGGCCTGGATAATCGCGACCAAGTCGATTCCTTCAACGATCTCTTCGTATTCGGAACGAATCGCAGAATCCAAACCTCAAAGCCCCAATACCCTGGCGATCCCAGCATCCGCCGCCAGGCCGACAGTTGTCCCAGGTGTGTTGACGGATGCGCGTCATTTCGCCGCCGGCAGCTTCCAGCCGCTGTCGAAGAGTTCGGCCCACAACACCTCTTCGCCGTAGCCGCCCGTTTCGAGCTTCTCGAAACGCTGAACGGCAATGTCACCCAATCGCGGGAAGAGCCAGGCGTTCGAATTCTGGAAGGCGTCGGCATGAAACGTGTGCCCGCTGTTGACGACCACGTAGCGCCGCGGGTTCTGCGGGTTCGGGTAAATCAGCGACAAGCCATGCCGGGCTGGATCATACGATTGTCCATTCACGTTGATCGACTGTTTCGTCCATTGAGCCGGCAGTCGCGGCAGGAGCTGCGCCAGCACCGAATTCGATCCAGGATCGCCGAACAGGATCAGGTTCTTCGACTGAATCAGTTCGGGCGTGACGTCGGTATCGTTGAAGACCGCGATCTTGCCGCGCATCCATTTGTCGAATTCGATGGAAAAGCGTTCGAGCGTCCAGTTCGCCCAAGCGGCGTGCGCTTCGTTCCATGGCGTTCCGGTGCCGCGCACGCAGACGAACGGTTGCATGAAGGCATCGTCGATCGGCCCCTGCACGTTGTGCCGCTTGCGAAGGTCGACGTTTTTGGGAAAGTTCAGCGAAGCGTCGTAACTGAGCGCACGCCACGCGCCGGCGCCCCCTTCGTAGTAGACGCCGGGGAGCAGGCCGTCGGCTCCCT
>JAGVKR010000538.1 GCA_020050375.1 Planctomycetales bacterium | reverse complement strand
TCGTCGCTGCCGGTCACCTGGCGGATGCCGTCGATCGACATGCCGAACGGGGCGGAGCCGGAGGAGCTGATGAGCGTGGCCTACGGCGGCGTCGACAGCTATGACTTTCATGCCTTGGAGGTGATCCAGAGCATGGCCGAGCGCCGCCGCGGCGGAGAGAGCGGGGTGGCGTGGGTGCAGGCCCTGCGCGGCGACGCGTTCTGGAAGGCGCTGGAAGCCGGCTCGTGGAACGCCGGCGGCTGGGATCCGCGATTGCTCGAAGCGTGCCTCAGCCGCAGCAATCAGCTCATTCCCGCGCGCCCCACGTACAGCAATGTCTTTCCGTCAAACGCCGATCTGAAGCGCCTCGCGCCCGACTCGTACGCGTACCGCTTCGAATATGCCGACGGACTCAAGGCGACGATCATTCAATTCCAGTCGGGGCCGTCCGGCGGGGGCGTCGTCGGTGATTGCAGCGTTGCCGCCCGGCATTCCGGCAACGAGTATTTCTCGGTCCTGTTTTATCTCCCGTATTATTCCATGCGGAATTTCTTCAGTCCCCAGGTGCATCACATCGAGAGCTTATTCCTGACGGGGAGATCGCCCTACCCCGTGGAACGAACGCTGCTCACGACCGGGATGACCGCGGCCGGCATCGAATCGCTGTTTCAAAAGCAGAAGCGGCTCGAAACGCCCCACCTGGCTGTGACCTATCAACCGACAGCCGAATCGACCTATTGGAGATCGTAAATGCTCACGCGACGCAATTTTCTCACGGCGGTCGGCTCCGCGCCTCTGGCGGCCTGCTCCACCCTGGGCGCTGCGCTGTCGGCAGATCCAACGGCGCCCAAAAAGATCGCGATCGTCACGACCGTCTGGACATACCAATCGCACGCGCAGCACATGGGAGATCGTTTTCTCATCGGATATCCGCGCCACGGAATGTGGCACAAGCCGCCGATCGAAGTGGTCTCCCTGTACGTCGACCAGAAGCCCAACGGCGACCTCAGCGCTCAACGTGCCGCCGAACATGGATTCACGGTCTACCCGAGCATCGCCCAGGCGCTGCGCCGTGGAGGGGACAAGCTGGCGGTCGATGGCGTCGTGGTGATCGGTGAGCACGGCGATTACCCGCGCAACAAGAAGGGCCAGGTTCTCTACCCGCGCTACGAGTTTTTTCAGCAGATCGTCGAAGTCTTCGACAAGGATGGCCGCGCGGCGCCGATCTTCAACGACAAGCATCTGTCGTACAGCGCCGAGAAGGCGGCGCGGATGGTCGCCGATTCGAAGCGACTGAAATTTCCCTTTCTGGCCGGATCGTCGCTCCCGGTGACCTGGCGGCTCCCCCCGGTCGAAATCCCCTACGACGCCGAAGTCGAAGAGGCGCTGATGGTGGGGGTCGGCGGCTCCGACCCAATGGACTACCACGCCCTCGAAGCGATGCAGTGCATGGTCGAGCGGCGGAAGGGAGGCGAAACCGGCGTTAAGTCAGTCCAAATGCTCGAGGGAGATGCCGTCTGGAAGGCGGGCGAAAAGGGCGTCTGGTCAAAGCGCCTGCTGGAAGCGGCCCTCTCGCGGAGCGACTCGCTGCAAGGCTATTCGGAGCTCGATTCGCGTCCACAGGATCTGGCGAACAACGGAGAGCTACCGAAGCTCGTCAAGGATCCCGCCGCTTACCTCATTGAACGGAGCGACGGCCTTCGCACGACCCTCCTGATGCTGAACGGCGCGCTCCAGGATTACACGTTCGCCGCCCGACTCAAAGGGGGGCAGATCGTATCGACGCAATTCTTTCTCCCGCCGACGCCGAACGTCACCTATTCAGCATGCCTCGTTGCGCAGATTGAAGAGATGCTCGTGACGGGACGGGCCCCCTATCCCGTCGAGCGGACTCAGATCGCCAGCGCCATGCTCGACCGCTGCCTCGATTCCAAAGTCGAAGGCGGGCGGCGCATCGAGACGCCCGAGCTGAAGATCGAATATCGGGCACCGAAAGAGTCGCGGTTCGGAGGTTGAGTCATCGGTCGCGTCGGATCACGAGGAGGAAGGCCATCTTCCGTGTGGACTGAAGTCCACACTACGGGCGCTCACACGCTTCTGTCGCTGACGATTCCCGTCACCCCGTCAACCCGGCGATCGGTTCGCCGTGGTAGACGTTGTGCGGGCGATCGACGGCGTCTTTCCAGACGATCGACTGCGGCAGGCCGAGCGATTCGTAGATCGTCGCCGCCATGTTTTCCGGGGTTTGCGCTTCGGATTTCGGATATCCGCCAAGTGCGTCGGAAGATCCGATCACCGTCCCGCCGCGGACACCCCCACCGGCGAAGAAGACTGTCTGCACAGGCCCCCAGTGGTCGCGCCCCGCGAGCTTCGAGTTCGGGAGTTTTGACACCTTGGGCGTGCGGCCGAATTCTCCGGCCATCACGATCAGCGTGCTGTCGAGGAGCCCCCGGTCCGACAAGTCGTCGAGCAGCGCCGCCAGCGCCCGGTCGGTGGGCGGGAGCAGGTTGTCCTTGAGGAGTGGAAACGCCGCTTCGTGGGTGTCCCACGTCTCGTTGTTGCCGAGGTTCACCTGCACCAGGCTGACACCGGCCTCGACCAGATTGCGGGCCATCAGCAGCGACCAGCCGAACAGATTTCGGCCGTAACGGTCCTGCGTCTCGGGGTCGGCTTCGGTGACTTCAATCGTACGCCGAACCTGCGGATCGGCCAGAAGCGAAAGAGCCTGTTGCCGATGGCGGTCGAACGTCTGCACCGAAGCATGCCGTTCAAGATCGCGGACCTGCGAATCGAGCGACCCGAGCAGGCTCATCCGGTCGCCGAGGCGGCGCTGCTCCAGCCCTGCCGGCAGCATCAGATTCGGCGCCTCGAATTTCCAGTTCTTCGGATTCTCGTTCCCGCGCTCGAAATGGAATCCGAACTCGGGGTACGCTCCGTACGACGTTGGATTCCAGGCCGAAGCGCCGATGATCCACGGATCCCAGTGACTGCCCATTTCGCCGGCAAACTGACCGGGAATCACCCTGCCTTCGCGATGGATCAGCGGCTCAGGGAGCACGGCGACCGGCGGCAGATTGTGCCTCGGCATCAGCCGGTTGGCGATCGCCGCGATCGACGGCCAATCGGTCGGTTTGGGCTTCGAGGCGTCGAAGCCGATCGGCATTGGCGTGCGACCAGTGAGCATCGCCAGGTGTCCCTGCGAATGCCCCGTGTAGGGATGCGTCAGCGAGCGGACGAGCGCCCATTTGTCGCTGCGCGCTGCCAGACGCGGCAGATGTTCGCAGATCGAGACGCCCGGCGTCCGTGTTGCGATCGACGAAAACTCGCCGCGAACGCCGTCGGGGGCCTCCGGCTTGGGGTCGAAACTCTCGTGTTGCGCGAGGCCGCCCGATAGGAAGATATAGATGACCGATCGCGCCCGCTGGGCCGGTGGCGTCGCGCCGTTTTCAGCGGCCAGAGTCCGCAGGCCGGTTATGTGGTTCATCCCCAACCCGAGCAATCCGACGCTTCCCGCCTGCACCGCCGTCCGTCGCGAAATGCGCGGATGGGTATAGACGTCTTGAGGATGTCTGTTCGTCGGACTCTTCGTCATCGTTTTTTCCGCGGAGTGACGGAGCACCGGCTCAGGGAACGCATCGGCATCAATTTATCATTTCTTGATCTTAACTCAAGAGAGGGAGGGTTGGCTATCCCACGCGGCGGAGATCGCAACAGTCCGTCTTGCCTGCACGATGGAATTAACAGTCGGTGCTTGACGTTTGAGCAGTCCGGCTTGTTTCGCCGGCAGAACCCCGTTCTTCGGCTTTTGTTCGTCACGGGTTGTTTCTGCGGAAATCCCGGCTGGCATGTGTGACAGCCTGCTCGTATGGCGGTAGTGGCACGTTGATTGCACTTCCCCAAATGCTGCTGTGCGCGGTCGAGGCGATGGTGCGCCTCATGATCGCCGCACAGAAAAATAAATACAGAAAAACATATACCGACTTTGGCGAAGTGCTCTCGCGAAAGTTCCGGGATCGAAATGCGGCGGCCGGGGGGCCGCTCGGCATTCGCGTTCCCTTTTCGCGATCGAGTAGTGCTCATGCCGAATCCGGTCGAAGTCTGGAAAGCCGAAAAGCACGGGTTCGACGTCTGGCCCGATGTGCTGCGGCATGCCGGCGCGAAAACGCCGATGGCCCAGATCGACACACCCGATCTCGAACGGATGAAGTGGTACGGGGCGTACTACCGCAAGCGCGATGGCGACGGCACGTATATGCTGCGCATCCGCCTGACCGGGTGCGAATTGACGTCCGAACAGGCCAAGGCCATTGCGCACATCGCTTACGAGACCGGTTACGGCATTGTCGATGTCACGACCCGCGCCAACATCCAGGTGCAGGGTTTGGCCATCGAAGACATACCGCGAGCCATCGAACGACTCGAAGCGACCGGTCTCACCGCCCGACAAACCGGGCACGACAACGTCCGCAATGTGTTTGGGCATCCGCTGAGCGGAGTAGACCCCGACGAACTGATCGACGTTCGCGGCCTCTGCCGGGAAGTGACCGATGTCTTTCTCGGCAGCCGCGAGCTCGCCAACTTGCCGCGAAAATTCAATCTCGCCCTCAACGGCCGCAGCGAGCACGGGGCCCACTTCTGGTCGCAGGACCTGAGCTTTCTCGCACATCAGACGCCGGACGGGGAAGTTTTGTTCCAGGTGCTGGTCGGTGGGACGCAGGGGCAAAACCCGCGGCTGGCGTGGCACCTGCCGGTGCTCGTTCGCCCCGAGCAGGTCGCCGAAGTCGCGCGGGCCGTGCTCGAGCTG
>JAGVKR010000842.1 GCA_020050375.1 Planctomycetales bacterium | reverse complement strand
GCCGCCGTCGTCGCCAGCGGCTTGTCAGCCAGAACATGACAGCCCGCCGCGAGCGCCGCCGAAATCATCTCGCGGTGCGTCCCCCCCGGCGTCCCGACCGCAACGATCTCGGGCCGAACGTCGGCCAATAGCGCGCGCCAGTCCGGACTGTACCGCGGAATTTCGAGCGTCGTGGCGACCTTCGCCCCCACTTCGGCCGTTCGACTGGCCATCCCCACCACGTCGACGCCCGCCAGGCGCAAGGCCCGGGCATGCCCCTGACCCGCATAACCAGCCCCCAGGACGATCGCACGAAGTGGAACAGACATGCGGGAGAGAGCGGTGAGTCGTTGGTGGTGAGTGGTGAAAAATGGCGAGCGGGGCGGCGTCAGCCCCCTGAACCGTTGCCGGCGCAAACGCGCACAACGCCAAACGACATCGCGCAAGCGACTTCGCGCTGCCATCCAGATCGATCTTATCGGTCGCCAGAGCCAGCGACCAGAGCGCTCCCCCCAGGCTGCAACCCGGCACTGTCGTTCGTCCGCAAGCCGACGTTGACTGGACCACAGGATTACATCACGCGCCGCGGAGCGGTACGATTGGAAAGTTGCCAGGCCAAGACCGAGGACAGGCACAGTGCGACGCTCGATCGGAACGAGCATCGTTCAGCGCCCGTCAACATTCAGACGCGCGGGCTACTTATCCTTGAGCGCGTAGAACCTGACCGCGTTGTCGTGGAACAGTTTTTTCTGGTCGGCCAGCGACATCCCCATCTCGCGGACGATTTCCTTGAGCGCGCCCACCCACTGCGCGAAGCTCGCCCGCAGCGTGCAGACCGGCCAGTCCCCGGCAAACATGCGGCGGTCGGGGCCGAATGTCTCCATCGAGAAACGCATGTTGGGGGCGAGGTCGGCGGCTTTCCAGTCTTTGCGGGCCGTCACGACGATTCCCGAGATCTTGCAGACGACGTTGTCGCGCTGCGCCAGCGCCTTCATTCCGTCTTTCCAGCGGGCGATTTTGCCGGCATCGGTCTCCTGGACGTCCCCGTTGCCACAGTGATCGACGACGAACCGCGTTCCCGGACACTGGGCGACCAGCTTGTCGCCATCGAGCAGCTCGCCCGAGCGCATGCACAAATCGAAGCTCATCCCCATCTCTCCCAGGAGCTGCACGCTGCGGACGAACTGCTTGTCGAGACAGTAGCCGGCCGGGTCCGAAGCGCCGTGCAGCACCTGCCGGACTCCCTTGATGTACGGGCTCCCTTTGAATTTCGCGATGTAGGCGGCGAAGCCGTCGCTGGCGGGCCGGCCCGAGATCACGGCGGCCACCATCGGGTTGTCCTTGCGCTGGCACAGGTCGATGACGTATTCGGCTTCCTTCACCTGATCTTTGGGATCGACGTCGACTTCCATATACACGGTCCGGGCGATGTTCAGCCCCTTCGTCGCCGCGAGATAATCGGACATCACAAAGCTCTTCCCCAAGACTTCATTCCCCTTCGTCCACGGAAGGTTGAGCTTCGAGAGGTCCCACAGGTGCTGATGCGTGTCGACGATCGGGAGCGCGGCTTGCGAATCCACGGCGGACTTTCCTTGTTCGGCGGCAAAGGCGGAATTCAAACCCGACTCAATCACTCCCCCGACCCCCGCGCCGATCGCAGCCCCCAGCGCGGCTTCCCGCAGGAATTCGCGACGGCCGAGCGCTGGCGACAATGGTTGATGATGGCTCATGGGTGATGTTCCGTAAGGATTGAACTTCGAGGAGCACGGAACGGCCGCGCAAAACGAGCGCACGATCCGCTTCGCTGCAAATCTATCGTCGAAGGTCAAATGCGGCAATGGCCCACGCCGCAGGCTCTGAGACGTGAGAACGGCAGTCTGAGAAATCAGCCGCCCCCTGATTCCCCCTCAAGCCTCAAGTCTCAGGCCCCAAGCCTCTCCCTCACGCATCGAGACAGGGAAAATCAGCGGTGCTCCCCGGCTGGCTGGCTTCCTGGACAGGGGGAACCTCGTCGCAGACAAACAGGTTCGCGGCCGAATCGCTGACCCGCCACTGATCGGCCGGCGTCCGCAGCAAGGTCCGCAGCTCGTTGAAGACGTGATTGGGATTGTGTCCGCGCACGCTGTAGACCCGTCCTTTCACGATGCTGGTCCCGTGCCAGTATCCCTTGCGGGGATAGAATCGAAGGACAATCCGGCGTGCAGGCATGGTGTCGGCCACTTCCACGTTGGCATGCTGTTCCGGCCCGCCGCAAACGAAGTTCTAATCCACTCGATCGGCTGATTCGCGATGCCGAGCCACGGCCTTTGGGACTCTCATGATCCGAGTCCATCTTCAGCCGCCAGAAAACAACTTCGACCCCAGCCAGCCGATGACGAACCAGGCGATCGTGACGCTTCCCACCAGGAGCGTGACCAGAATCGCCGCCAATCCGAGAAAAAAGAGCCAGTCGCCGACGCGCATCCGACGCGCATCCGCCGGCCCGGCCAGCGACTCGCGACGGAGCAGTTCGACGTTCTTCTGATTGGCCTTCCAGTAGATATCGAACACATCCCCCACGAACGGGATCGCACCGACGACATAGTCGATGCCAATGTTCATCGCCATCCGGCTCATCGTGAGCCGCGAGACCCCCCGACGGCCCGCGGCGTGCAGAATATAGAGCGAGACAATCGACGTCGCCGTGTCGCCAAAACCGGGGAGCAACCCGAGCAGCGCGTCCAAACCGAAACGCCACCGCAGTCCGGGGATTTCGAAGACGCTGTCCATCCAGCGTGCCAGCAATTCAATATCAGCGGTCGACGACTGTCTGCCGCCGGACCGCGGCCAACCCTGGACCTCCACCGGGATCCGTTCAACCTCGACGCGATAAGGCGAGTCGTTTGCTTCCGGGGGATGCGGGCGAGGGGATTTTGTTTTCATGGGGATACGTGCTTTCAAACTGCCAAATTGACACCCGCTCCATCATTCCACGATCCGTTACGCAATTCCCATTCCAACGAAGGACATCGCCTCGCGGTTCAAAGAAAGCGCGCGCAACGGCCGCAGCATGGCTGCCGCGTAACCAGATTGGTTTCAGCCGGACCGCGCGCGAGACGCGCGAGGCTTGGGGCTTGAGACCCGAGGCTTGAGGCACCCGGCAGCAATTGAGTCCGGTCCCTCGTCCCGGCCGTTAAGGCGCGGGTGCCGGGGTCAAAGCGGGAAAACCATCGGTTGCGTGAATTGCAATGCGTGGAAATGAACCGTCTCGGCGGTCGGCCGGCACGGTCCGCGAGCGTGGCCCCCCGGTCGACTCAATCCGGGCCCCTGACGATTCGTTGCTGGCACAAGCGGCTGGTATCGAAAACGTCGTCGTGATCGCCATGAGCAACAATCGCTCGTGGCGCGGCGATGTTGTCGGCATCGCGTAACCGAAGGCCCCCGAAAAGACCGCGCGCGATTCGTCGATGGAGAGAGACACGCTCGACTCGACTCCATCGGCTCATTTCAGTCGCGGGTCCATCCCATCCCGGCAGTGGGGACAATCCACAATTCCGGCCCCGCGGCAGCCCGGGCACGAGGCGAGCTTTGGCTTTTGAAAACGAAAAGCCGTTTGGCCATAGCCCTGCTCGATGACCATGTACGAGTTCTCGAAATCGGAAACCGAGCCGCGGTAGCAGCCTTTGACCGGACACGCGATCTGCCGGCGCCCCTTGCAAACGACGCACGACCGATCTTCGAAGGGGTTCATGGCCTTTTGCGTTGGTGGTTTTACGACAAACCGGATGCTGCGGTCCAAGACCCGAATCAAAACGGTCGATCGGCTCACCTGCTGGTCGACCGCCGGCCATGCCAGCTTTACCTCCGGCCCGTTCGTCTGCACGTCAGGCACATTTTCCTGAATGAAGGGCAAGGCCCTTTCGATCGGCACTCCCAGCCCCAGCTTGCCGGATGACTTGCCGTGCCCTGCCAGGTCCAGGCCGGCAAAATGAACGGCGATCACGCTCCCAGTGTCGTCGCAAACCGGGCCGCCGCTGTTTCCGGGATTTGTCGCGGCGTCGTAAAGGACCACGTCGCGCTGCCGATCATTCTCGAATCCGAAAATTGCTCCCCGAACGGCTTTGATTGATCGGCCCAGGAAGTCGCTCAAGGGAAACCCGAGGACGATGACGTCCGTCCCCCTCTGAATGGTTATTGGCTTCAGGACGACCGCAGGCGCCTGCAGCGATTCGCACCGAAGAACGGCCAGATCCATATCCTTGCAGACGGCGAGAATTTTGGCGGCGTGCTCGGTTTCGGGAGCAGCGGGGTCGGGAATCCGGAAGCTGGTGCCCATTTCGGCAACGTGCCGGTTCGTGAGCACGATCCCGGGCGCGATGACAAATCCGGTGCCTGTTGCCACCTCTACGCGATCGACGGCTGTCGGCGTTTCATCACCTGCGTCTCCCTCAGTCGCGTCCGTCTTTGACAGTTCCGACCGCTCGCGTTCGTCCGCCGGAAGAGTCAATTTGGAATACAACCAGCCCGTCTTCTCTTTGGGCGGCGGCCCCTTCTTTTCCTTCAGCGCCTTCTCGAGCAGCTTCTCCGCCCGCTG
>JAGVKR010000027.1 GCA_020050375.1 Planctomycetales bacterium | reverse complement strand
GTCGTCCGCCTGATGGCGAGCGACGATCGCTGGGTCCGGTTTGCCGCGCGGCTGGTGCTCGAACACACTCCGCTCGAAACCTGGCGGCAGGTCGTTCTGGCCCATCCCGACGTCAACGTGCAACTGGGCGGGATGCTGGCGCTCTATCACCAGGGGCCGGATGTGCTTTCGGCGAAAGAAGCCCTGGAGCGGCTCACGCCGCTCTTTTCCCAAGTGCTCCCCGATCCGACGAGCCTCGACGTGCGACGGATGCTCGAACTGGTTCTGATTCGGGACCGTGTCGACAATCCTGAAACGGCTGCCCTCAAGAAGCATCTGGGCGAACTGCTTTTGTATCAGTTCCTGATTCTGCCCGGCTCGAACGGCGCCGGGAGTGCTGCGGGTCTCGCTCGGCCCCTCACCCGCGAGATTGGCGAGCTGATCGCCTGGCTGAACCCGCCGGGGGCCGCACAGGCACTGATACAAGCCCTCGAATCGGCGAATGACAACTCGATCGAAACGCATTACGCGCTGTGCTTGCGGTACGTCCGCGACGGCTGGACGACCGACGACAAACGCAAACTGCTCGCGTGGTACGAAGAGACCCGCGACTGGGAGGGGGGAAACAGTCTGCAGGGTTTCCTTCGCAACATCGTCACCGGATGTCTCGAACGGTTCACCCCCGAAGACCGGCGTTCGTTCATCCTCGCATGGAAGCAGCAGCCGCACGCGGCGCGGCTGCTGCTCGCGGCCAGCCAGCCGGAGCAAATTCAGGATTTCGAAACCGTGATCGCCACTCTGCTTGCTGAATTCGAGGGACAGCCCGCCGGGGGCGACAAGGAAATGGCGGCGCTGACGGTCGACGTGCTCAGCAAGAGCGCGTCTCCCGAAGCGCAGGGCCTCTTGCGAAAACTGTTCGACGAGAGCGCCGATCGTCGCGATCTTCTGGCGCGGGCCCTTGCCAAGCACCCGCTGGCTGAGAACGTCCCGTATCTATTGCGCGGGATGGCCTCGGGTGACCGGACCACCGCCCAGGTCTGCCTGCAAGCGCTGGCTGCGAGCGACTACAAGCCGACCAAGCCACAGGAATTCCGGGCGGTGATTCTGGCGGGGCTCAAGCTCGGTAAAGAGGGGGGAAAAGCGGCCGTTAACGTGCTCCAGAAATGGACCGGGTCGGTCGAGAAGAAGGTGGACGACGTCGCCGTGGCGCTCGCCGAATATCAGCAGTGGTTCGTCGAGCGGTATCCCGACGAGTCGGCCCCCGAACTGGCCAAAGAGGACACCGAAAAAACGAAGTACACCGTCCAGCAGCTCATCGAGTTTCTCGAGAAAGATCCGGCGGCGACCAGGGGAGACGCCACGCGCGGCAAGCAGGTGTTCGCGAAAGCCAATTGCCTCAAGTGCCACCGTTTCCTCAAGGAAGGGGAAGGGGTTGGCCCCGATCTGACGACGCTCCGCCGGCGCTTTCAGAAGAAGGAAATCATCGAGTCGGTGCTGCTTCCTTCGCAGGTGATTTCCGACCAGTACGCCGCGGTAACTGTGGAAACGACGACGGGCCTGGTTCACACCGGGATGCCGCTACCGAACCCCGGCTCGGAGAATTTGTTGCTGCTGCTCTCCGATGCCACCCGGCTGGAGATCCCGGCGGATAAAGTCGACGCGAAGGTTAAGGCGAAGGTTTCGGTGATGCCCGAAGGGCTGTTCAAAGACCTTTCGCTCGAGGAAATTGCCGACCTGTTCGCCTTCCTCGAAACGAGCAAGAACAACCCCGAACCGGCGGCCAACGTTGCGGCTGCTCCGAGCGACGGTAAAGCCGCTGCACCGAACGGGGGAAAATAGAGGAGATCTTCTGACCGCGAGTGGTCGGAAGCGGGATGTACCCAAAAAACGAACCGGGGCCTGACGGCCCCGGTTTTTTTGTCATCGACAAGCGGCGATTCGGCTACGGACGACTCGGGCGGGATTTGACCCGTTGTCCGTCGAAGCCACGCTTGCCGGCCGATCAGGAATGCGCCACGCCAGCGACCAGTTCCTGGTGGTCATTCTGATGACCATTTTTGTGTCCGTTCGAGTGGCCGTTACGGCGGAGAGGTTCTTGCACGTGTTCGGCAGAGGCAGAGAGCGGATAGCCGCGCGGGAAGTCGCTGTCGGGACGGGGTTTCAGCTCGTGGCAGTCGCCGGCGAGCGCCTTGAAGAAACGATTGAACCAGAGCATCCGGCGGACGTTGGGCTGCGGACCATAGAGCCGGATCTGGACCCCTGTCTCGTACCAGTCAAACAGCATCCCGAAGAAGCCGCTGGGAATGTACTTGACGTGCCGCATATCGATTCCGATCGAGCGGTGCTTATCGTCCTTGATGAGCCGCGTCAGCGATTCGCGGAGGAGGGCCATATCGGCCCCATCCCAGATTTCCATATCGCCCAGGTCCAGCACCGTCACTTGTTCGTCCCGGAAAACTCGCAGAGGCTTCTTGGACATCGGGTCTGCTTTCGGTTGCGGTCGATCTCGGCTGCGGAAACCCCGGTGATGAAGCCGGGCGGATTGCACAGCAGAGGCAAAACTCGGACCACTCGCCCGGCGAGTTACGGATTCTGGAGGAACTTCCATAACCCTTTACAAAATCGCGACTAGAGAGAGCGATTCGATCTTGCGCAGCCTGACGACTGCACGCCTCTGTTGCGTCAACACAACTTTGTGGAGCAACACGTGGAGGTCACGCCACTCTTCGTTCGCCGCATTTCGCACTCCGACCGCCTCATTGTGCGACAGGTGTGCAATTCTGCACGAGTGGGGGAGCGGGACGCGGGACCCGGAAAGGTCGATTCGACCGCCATCGCCGCCAGGCGATCAGGTCGCTTCGCGGCAGGCGTAAAGCAGCCGTCCGCACGTTTTGCAGAACAGAACCTGCCCGGCCCGAATCTGGACGGCCAGTTGCGTCGGCAGGGCGACATAACACGAACTGCAAATATTCCCCTCGACTTCCGCCAGAGCCCCTGCGCCGTAGGCTTGTGCCATGCGGCGATAGGAGAGCATGAAATCGGGGGGCAGATCCAGCTCGGCGGTCGCCAGGGCCTGTTGCAACTCGGTGATCCGTTTCTCCAAGCCGGGAATGACCCCCTCGGTTTCGGCGGCGAGGCGAGTTTCTTCGACTTTGGCGGCGGCGACGGCTTCTTCCAATTGGCGCACCGAGATCTGGGCCGCATCCACCTTTTCCAGCGCGTCGAGGATCTCGTCTTCGAGAACGCTGTTGGCCATCGTATCGGCGTCGATCTGCGCGCGAATGATGTCGAACTCGCGGTTGGAAGCCGCCTGGTTCAACTTGACCCGCAGGTCGCCGATCTTGGCCTCGTTCGACTTGAGTTGCAGCGACTTCTGATCGACGGCAATGCGGAGCGCCTTGTGCTTCTGCTTCTGGGCTTCGAGATCGGCCAGCTTCTGCTGGATCGCCTGCTGGCGGGCTTTGACCTGTTTGGGCCCGCGCTCCATCTGCTCCTGCACCTCGCGCAATTGCAGGTGCAGTTGGTGAATTTCCGCGACTAGGTCTCCAATCGTCTTATTCATACGAAACTATTGTATCAGCCTCGACCAGAAAAAAAAAACCGCCGGTCACATTGACCGGCGGTTGAGAGTCAATTGGCGGCGTTGGCCGTCAGGGCGTCCAGGAAGCCCTTGAGCTGCTTGGCCCGCACCGGGTGCTGCAATTTTCTCACCGCCTTGGCCTCAATCTGCCGCACCCGCTCGCGGGTGACCTTGAAGATTCGCCCGACTTCTTCGAGCGTGTAGGTATAGCCGTCTCCCAGCCCGTACCGGAGCTTGATGATCTCGCGTTCGCGATACGTCAGCGTCTTGAGGACGTGCTCGATCTTGTCTTTGAGCATTTCCTGCGTGGCCGAATCGACCGGGCTGTCGGTCGCGTCGTCTTCGATGAACTCGCCGAAGTAGCTGTCTTCACTTTCACCCACAGGGCGATCGAGACTGATCGGGTGCCGGGAAATCCGCATCACGCGGCGCGTCTCGTCGAGGCTGACGTGGGCGGCCTCGGCCGTTTCTTCGAGGGTCGGCTCGCGGGCATTGTCCTGAAGCAGATTCTTGCTGACTTTCCGCAGCTTCGACATCGTCTCGATCATGTGGACGGGGATGCGAATCGTCCGCGCCTGATCGGCGATGGCCCGCGTGATCGCCTGCCGAATCCACCAGGTGGCGTACGTCGAAAACTTGTACCCCCGGCGATACTCGTACTTGTCGACGGCCCGCATCAGCCCCGTGTTGCCTTCCTGAATCAGGTCGAGGAAGCTGAGGCCCCGGTTGCGGTACTTCTTGGCGATCGACACGACCAGCCGCAGGTTGCCCCCCGAGAGATCGCGCATCGCCTGCTCGTACTCGCCGTACCGAGCCTGCACCGATTCGATCCGCCGGCGGAGGCTTTCGGGCGTCTCGAGCGTCATGTTCATCAAGTCGTGCAGCTCGCGCTGCAGGTTGGCCCGTTCTTCTTTCGCCGACTTGAGGTTGCGCATGTGGTCGATATGGTGCTGCAACTCAAGCATCCGCGTCGAGATCTGCTCGAGCCGCTTGATGGACGGTTGCAGGCGTTGCGTTCGCAAGCTCAGTTCTTCGAGCAGGGTGACCATTTTGCGGCGGCGCAGAACCAGCGACTGCCGGGCCGCCTCGCGCTCCGCGGCGCTGGCGTCTTTCGACGTCATGATCGCGAAGTCGGCGATGTTCTGCTTGCGAAGCTCTTCGAGCGTTCGCAGGTTGTGGGGCATACGTCCCGTGATCTGGGTCTTTTCGAGCCCTTCCGTCATCGACACCTTGATCGTGCGATCGAACGGC
>JAGVKR010000363.1 GCA_020050375.1 Planctomycetales bacterium | reverse complement strand
GGCGGGCGCTTTGCCGTCGTGCGACTCGCGATCCAGCTCCGACGCCGGCTCGTCGACGAACACGGCCGGGTCGAAATGGGCGCTCGCGGGGTCGTCGGGGTAAATCGAGGGGGAACTGGCGACCCGCTTGCCGATGACGAGAGCGAAGATCGAGGGGAGCACCAGTAATGTGGCGAAGGTCGACATCACAAGCCCGCCGATCACGGCCCGCCCCAGTGGCGCCTGCATCTGGCTTCCGCGCTCGAGGGCGAGCGCCATCGGCAGCATCCCCACCGACATGGCGCAGGCGGTCATCAGAATCGGACGGAGACGATCGCGGGCTCCTGCGATGGCCGCTTCGACCGACGCGCTCCCCCCTTTCCAGTGATCGTTCATAAATGTCACCAGCATCACCGAGTTCGACACCGAGACCCCCAGGCACATGATCGAGCCCATGAACGATTCGATATTGAGCGTCGTTCCCGTGAAAAACAGGATTGTGGCGATTCCGGCCAGCACGCCCGGAACGGCGCCGATGGAAATGAGCGCCGTCCGCGGCGACTGGAAATAGGCCGTCAGCAGGACCAGGATCACGAACACGGCGATCACGAGCCCCGCCGTCAGCGAGCTGAACATCTGCGTCATGGGGGGCAACTGGCCCATCAGGTCGACCCGCACGCCGCGCGGGGCGGCGCCGGCATCGGCGATCGCCTTTTCGACATGTCGGGACGCGCGCCCCATGTCTTCCCCTTCGACGTTGGCGGTCAACGTCAGGTATCGCTGCGACATGTTGCGGTCGAGCTCGCCGTAGCGGACCCCCGGTTGCACCGTGGCCACGTCGCGAACCATCATGTTGACGAGGGGGTTGACCGATTCGAGCGGCAGCGTTTCCACATCTTGCAGCGACTCAATCCGCAGAGGGGGCATCTGCAACTGCACCAGGTAATCGAACCCCGTCCGCGTGTCGACCCAGTAGTTGAGTGACCGAAAGCGGGTGGAGGCGGTCGCCATCACCAGGGCCCCGGCGACGTCGTCGACCTTCACGCCGCTGAGGCCCGCTTTCTCGCGATCGATTGTCACCTCGACCGTCGGATAGTCGAGCGCCTGTTCGAACTGCACGTCGCGCAACGATGGAACCTTCTTCATCTCGGCAGCGATCTTCTCGGCGTGGCTCCGCACCATGCTGAGATCGGTGCCGACAATCCGCACGGCAATCGGTGTGAGCGAACCGAAGCTCATCACCGAGGTGACCATGTCCCCCGGCTCAAAGCTGAGCGTCGACTGATTCGCGAGGCGCACGGCCTCGGGCTTCGAGTGCCCTTCGTTCTCCAGTCGGCCGGCCAGCCACGGAATCACTCGCTCCGGAAAGATCTTTCGCAATCGCTCACGAAACTCGGGAAGTTTCACGCCGCTCTCTTCGCCGAGCGCCACGCGCAACTGCCCGTCGTCCGGTCCGCGCATGAACAACACCATGTTGTCGATGCCGAAGTTCGGCGCGACCTGGCCGACAAAACCCATGCTGATGTCGATGTTTTCGGCCTTCACCTCGCGCTCGATCTCTTCGAGGCACTTCACCGCCATTTCACGGGTTATCTCGAAGTTCGAACCGATCGGCGGCCTGAACCGCATCACGAACTGTCCCGAGTCCACCTGCGGAAACAGCTCGGTCCCCACCTGCAAGCCGAGGACAATCAGAATCGCCAGACTTCCCGCGAGATACGCCGGGACGACCAGCCACCGGAACTGCACGAATCGCTGAACGAGTCCGCCGTACACGCCCAGAATCCGCGCGAACAACCCGCTCGTTTCCTCGCCGTGATCGACATGCTTGAGCAACCGCACGCACATGATCGGCACGAACGTGCTCGAAAGGATGTACGACGAGATCATCGCGAATCCAACCCCGAGCGTCAGCGGCATGAACAGCGAACGGAGCGGGTCGGCCATGATGAAGGCCGGGATGAACACCGACAGAATGCAGAGCAGCGCCAGGAGCCGGGGAACCGCCGTGATCATGTTGCCGCGGAGCACGGCAGTGGCGACGTTGTGCGTCCGGCGCATCTGGGCGTGGACGTTTTCGACTTCGACCGTCGATTCGTCGACCAGAATCCCGATGGCCAGGGCCAAGCCGCCCAGGGACATGATGTTGATCGAATTCCCCGTGATCCACAGGCCGAACAGCGACCCGAGCAGCGCCAGCGGAATGTTGCAAACGACCACGACGACGCTGCGCGGGTCTTTCAGGAAGAGCATGATCATCAGCCCCGTCAGCACCGCGCCGATCAGCCCTTCCGTCGCCACGCTCTTCACCGCCGTTACGACTGTGGGCGATTCGTCGAATTGAAACGTGACGGAGACGTCCTTCGGAACGGCGTCCCGGAACATCTGCATCGATTTGTGGACGTCAGCGACGACCGTCAGTGTCGATCCGGTGTCCTTTTTGATGATCGGCAGATAGACCGACTTCTTGCCGTTGACCAGCGCGTATCCGTACGTGATGTCGGTGTCGTCCTGGATCGTCGCCACGTCGCGCACATAGACGTTTTCTCCCAGTTTGAGCGGAATGTCCCCCAGTAGACGGATGTCGCCCACGGTTGCGTTGTTCGCCACCAGCGGCATCGAGCCTTTGATATAGGCGTTGCCCGCCGGGACGACCGTGTTTCCGGTCGCGAGGGCCTCGACGATCTGCTTGGGAGTCAGGTTGTACGTCAGCATCTTCTGCGGGTCGACATTGATGATGACCGACCGCATATTCGGCCCGAAGGGGGAGATGGCGACCGTGCCGGGGACGTTCTTCTGCACCAGCGGCCGGATCACGTTCTGCGCCAGGTCTCCCATCGCCCCCAGCGACGTGATGTCGCTCTCGAACACGAGATAGCCGACCGGGACGCTCCCCGCGTCCATCCGCATGATCATCGGTGGCAGCGTTCCCTTCGGCATCCACGACATGGCCCGATCGGACATGGCGACCACCTGCGCCATCGCCTGCCCCATGTCCGTGCCGGGAAAAAACGACAATTCACACAGCGCCACCTGCTGGATGTTCCGCGAATCGATGTCCTGAATGCCGTCGACGTACTGGAAGTACAGCTCCAACTGGTTGACGATGAATCCCTCCATCTGGTCGGGACTCATCCCCACATAGTCGAGAAAAACATAAATCTTGGGCGTGTTCAGCGAGGGAAAGATGTCCACCCGCATGCGGTTCAAGGCCAACAGACCACCACTGATGAGCGCCACGACGAGCATCAGCGTCGTAACCGGTCGCCGCATGGCGAAAACGATTGGATTCATTCCGTCTTTCCGAAAGTCTATCCTTGGCCGAATCGTATCCAACGCGACTTCGAGGCGCCGAAGCGAAGAACGGCGATCAGCCTGCGGCCTGGCGGCGAAGACGCATTCTCGGGCACGAGAATGCGGCTCGGATCACGTCTTCGGTGCATACAAAGGTCGTTGCAGCGTCTGCTGCTATATCCCGATGCCCCGACTTCGTCAACCGTCGAAACTCATGGTCGGCCTTGAAATGCAAGTGATTTGTCAACCTTCGTCGTGCTCACCGCCCCGTCTCGACCGAAGCTTGCCAGCAACGACTGAACTGATTGCCATCTCGATATCAGCCTGTCTTCACGGGTCAGATTCCCTTCCGACCCTTTGATCGCACCTCAGAATCTCCGGAAGCGGCGCCGTGAGATCAAGCGGTTCACCCGACGCAGGGTGATCGAATTTCAATCGCCGCGCATGCAACCAATAGCCGGCATCGCCCGGCAAGCCTGGTTGGTCCGTCAGGGGAAGTCCACCCGCTGCATAAAGCGGGTCCCCTTCGAGGGGATGGCCGATGGCCGCCAGGTGGATGCGAATCTGATGCGGACGCCCTGTGAGCAGGTCAACTTCGAAAACAGTCGTTCTCTCGCGCCGCTGAAGTGTCCGGGCGATGCTGTGCGCGGGCTTGCCGGCCGGGCTGGCCGCATGGACGTGCCCCAATCGCGAGTGTCGCTGCGGACCGATCGGTATTCGGATATCGTACGTCTGCAGCGACGCCACGCCACTGCCGAGAGCCTGATACTGTTTGTGGACCAAAGTCCACCGCTGGCTCAGCGTCGCCGCAGCCTGGGAATTCAACGCAAACAGCAGAAGGCCTGAAGTCGCTCGTCCCAGACGATGCAAGGGGCGAGCTTCAGGGAAATCGGTCCGGACCAAACTCCACAACGTATTGCGAAAGTAGCCGGCGCCGGGAAGCGTCGGCAATCCGCTCGGCTTGTCGACGACCAGGATGTGCTCATCGCGGTAGATCAGTCCGTACGTCTGGGGGGTCTCGCATTCGACCCATCCCGGGCGATTCCAAATGAGGATCGACCCCGGCTTCAGACACTCCGGCCCCCGCGCAGTGTTGTCGTCGAGCAGGACTTCTCCTGCCTGCAGCCGGAACCGCCAATCGGCTTCTGTCGAATGCGGGAAGTTGTGGACAAGATACGACAAGGTCGAGTGTCCCGCGATCCCTCGGTCCAGGACACGGCGAAAGGAATATCCCTCGTTGAGTGTCATTCCAGCATCATCGCAGAT
The DNA here is from genome assembly GCA_020050375.1 of Planctomycetales bacterium. Classification (GTDB taxonomy): domain Bacteria; phylum Planctomycetota; class Planctomycetia; order Planctomycetales; family Planctomycetaceae; genus SIAF01. Next base: position 1,232 of record JAGVKR010000363.1, on the reverse strand, counting down.
GGAAATAAGAGACGCTGCAGTCACCCACGGGCCGCGACCACCAGAACGCACCTCAATTGACAGCTCGCCTGAGCCTGTGACTCCGGAGCACGGCACTCAGTGAAGTCTGAAGCCGTACAGATTTGCGTCAACCATCTCAATGAAGAGGACGACCTTCTTTCCCTGGAGCGCCTTCAGGCTCGATCCGTTCCGGAACTGAACGACATGCTCAATGCTGTTCGCCTCGACCGGCGTGCAATCGTCCCGCGTGAAGCCGGCAAGCACGTTCTGTTCCATCAGGTGCGGATCGACGCTGTAGGTCGTGTCCTTGAGCGTGAGCACGGGCTTGTATTCCGCGATGCCGACCCGCACCCGGCCACGGCTGGCGTCCACGTTCAACTGGAGCGTTTCGCCATTCACCACGAAGGGCCTCGTGATCAGCGTCTCCATTTGTGAGCCGGTGCGCAAACTGACGAATCGGTTGTGCTTTTGCGTGTAGAGGGCGATCCGTCCCACCCGCTGCCGGTCGTGGTAGTAGGCAGTCCGCCGCGCATTCGCGCGGGAGGCGAGGTGATCCCCATCGAAGACGCCGACGTAGAACCAATCTTCGTCATCAACCCGAACCGGCCGGGTCGGCGAGATCGCCAGCCGGTCGTAACTGTTTTCCTCAGTGCCGTGGGGAATCCACGCCTGCCGGCTCGACGTGCGATCCCAGGTGCGCCCCCCGTCGCGGCTGATCGTGATCCGCAGTTCGTTCACGCCCCGCCGGGCCCAGGGCCAGACGAACGGATTATCGGCGGTCGTCGGCCAGGGCCAACCTTGTTTCCAGTCTTTGACCTGGGGAGAACCCTTGTCCAGGACAGGGCCGCCGTCCGGAGACGTCCGATCGCTGTGAAACCAGCTCAACAGACCCAGGACGACACCTTCGGTGTAATATGGATTGAGCATCATCGGCTCGTCGTAGCGGCCGGGCTCATGCGGATCGGCGGGATCGGGCGTCAACACAATCTCCGACCGCCATTGCTTCAGGTCCGGAGAGGAAAACCGCGCAATCTCCCGTGTCGGCAACCAGTGCGGCACGGCGTTTTGCACGATGGCCACCCATTCCTGATGCTGTTCATCCCAGAAATTCAAACCGTTCCAGCGGGGACTGAAGGTTCCGTCGGCCTTGACCAGTTTGGACCGCCAGTCGCGGTCGTTCAGAAAGTCGGGCAGATCCGCGGCGAAATAACCCTGGCCGTCGATGAAAAATC
>JAGVKR010000069.1 GCA_020050375.1 Planctomycetales bacterium | reverse complement strand
TCCGCAACCGCGGTTCGCAGTTGTAGTGCGAGTTTTGGAAGGCGGGCGTCACTCGAATCCACTGTCGGGTGCAATTCGCGGAATTCGGCAGCCACCCGCGCCGCCTGCCGGTCGAGATCGTGGAATCTCTGCGCCAGTTTCGTGCGGTCTATGGGACGCGCCACTGCGCCAGAAGGGTCGGCCTCTCCGACAGCGTTGCTGACGTTCGTCGAAACCTGCCCCGAATACGTCGGCAACTCGTCGAGCCTCAGCACGATAGCTTCCAGCTCGACCAGCGCGGCGGCAGGCCCGCGGACCCAGAGCGTGTTGCTTCGCATGTCGGGAACGATCCACGTGTCGGAGGACAGGTTCAGATCGTTCACCATGCGATGAACATCCGACGCCGGGGCATTCTTGAGCAAGAACACTTTGGTCTCGATTCGTCCGGCCGCCTGGGTTGGATCGGGGGCTCCGCCCGTCGGCGTGTTGGGGGCATCCGGTTCCCCAATGCGCCTCAGTTTTTCGTCGAGTGGTTTGTCTGCCAATGCCGCGTCGTAGGCCTGATCCAGCGACTTCACCACGGCCCCCACGCGGTTCCGCATTTCGGGGGGACCGGTCACCATCAGTCGATTGTTCTTTTCGTCAACGTGGAGTTTGATGACGTTGTTGGAGACCGACCTTTCGAAGAGTCTCTTCACGAGCTCCGCAAGGTTTTCGGGACTGCGCCGTTTGGATTGAAATCCTCTGGTCCCCGATCGGTCGTCGGCGCCGTCCGGGAGCCCGATTGGCTGGTCGATCTTTTCCAGGACGACGGCGATCGCATCGAGCAATGCTTCGGAGCCGCTCATATAGAGCTGTTTGCTCTCCGAACCCGCCCCCACAGCCAGGAGCCGACTCGGGTCGACGGTGAGGAATTCCCGCAATGCGACGGCGACTTCGGTGAAATTGCCATGCTTCAGCGAAAACTGCCGCGGTTTGCCGGCGGCGACCAGAACGTTCGCCGTCCGGAGGGGGTCCTCCCCCTTCAGGCGTTCGGCCAACTCCAGGACGTCGATGACGTGCTTACGCGCTCTCACGGTTCCGCCAATGAGGAGCTCGTTCGATCCCGGTTTCACTGTCACTTTTGACATCAGGCCGGGAGAGTCCTGTGCAAATACCGCCAGCAGACTTTCGGCCAGCTTCACCACATTCAAGCTTTTCGATTTGAACGTGGTTCCGGTGGAAATGTCTGACTGGGTGGCGACATCAACCGGAGCCGCTTCAACGACGCCGGTTGCGGCCGATGGATCATCGTCGGCCCGGACTCTTGGACTTGGCGTAACCTCCGCGGGCGCTGATGCAGCGTTCGCTTTCCACGAATCGTCATCGACCGCAAACGCCAGTTCGCGGGAGACGGAGCGATCGGGCGTATTCAGCAGGGGGACAACGTCGGCGGCCATCACCGCCTGATCGACGGTGTGATTTCGTTTGAGCACCCCCGCGACCACAGCCGCGAACAGCAGCACCAACAGAGCGGTGACGAGCGATTTCATGGTCTCGGTTCCTGGCAGAACGATACGCAGGTCAGGACATTGTCAACGTAGTTCTTTGTTTCTCCCTCCCCCCCTTGCGGGGGGAGGGCCGGGGTGGGGGGGTTCGAACGTCTCGTTGCACCCACCAGCAATGTCGAGATACAGACGGACGCGCGGGTGCCGGGGTCAGAGCGAAAACCGCCAGCCGACGTTCGCGGCGAATGTCGCGACCATCGGGCATTCCGCACGCCCGGAACTGAATCGCGAGCGATGGCCCCGAGACGGGCGACGGGGCCACCGCTCGCGGGATCGGTGCGCCTGCGTCCGACGCGGATCGGTGTCGCGGGTTGCCGAGACAGCGGCAACTGAATTCGCCGCTTTGACCCCGGCACCCGGACTTGGATCAGTGGCGATTCACGCGCGTCGTGACTGCCGCGTTTGATGTCTTGCGTGAAATTGAGCGTCGATCGACGTTCGCCCCCCCATCCCCAACCCTTCCCCCGCGAGGGGGGAAGGGAGTTTGTCGACACTCGATGGACGGCTCGCTTGCACATCATGACTGGCCCTCGGCTTCGCCTTCGCTGACGTCCGTCGGGGGTGCCGGCTCGACCGCCTCAACCGCTTCGCTTCGCTCCTCGATCGGCGACGCAATCTCGGTCTCCTCGCTTTCGCTTGCGTTAATCTCCACTGCCTCCGTCGTCTCATCGAGCCGAGGGCTTGCCTCTTTACTTCCACCGCCCCCCCAGCCCCCGTTGATCGTTCGTTCCGTGTTGGCGATGTCTGCTTCGAGCTCGTCGATGGTCGCCGCCGTGCCGTCGTCCCAGCGGTGAGCCGGATTATCGCTTGCGGTCGTTGGCATATCGCCGGCACTCGCCGGCGAACCGTCGGAGGGAGTCGGGATGGTCGCACCGTCGTCACGATTTCGAGTTGGCTCTTTGTGCCAGGCCATCCAAACGAGTGACATGGGGACCAGCAGCGCGGCCATCGCAATGCTCGCGATCTTTAACCGACGACGAGGTGAAACCGCCAGCGAGTGACGGGGACGACGCACTGATTCCGGAAGCGGCACGACATTCGGCTGCTGGACGTGTGCCAGGCATTGCTCAAAAAGTTTTGAAACGTCATCGGCGGAAGAATAGCGCTCGGCGGGGGCTTTCGCGTGCAGCTTGTCGATGATCGCGCATAGCCAATCGGGGATTTCCGGGTTCTGCTCGCGGATCGGGCGCGGGCGGTCGTCGGAGATTCGGCGGAGTACGCCGTAGCTCGTTTCGGCACGGAACGGGGCGTGTCCCGTGCAGAGGGCGTAGAGGACGCTCCCCAGGCTGAACAGGTCGCTCCGCTGATCGATCGATTCGCCGCGCGCCTGCTCGGGAGACATGAACTGCGGCGTTCCCGCGATGACGCCGCTGCGGGTGAGGCTCGCGTCGTCGGCGGCGCGGGCCAGGCCGAAATCGGTGATC
>JAGVKR010000171.1 GCA_020050375.1 Planctomycetales bacterium | reverse complement strand
GCCGCTCGAAGTCGGTCGGCGAGCCGCCCGCCGCCAGGCCACGTCGTCAGCCCGCCCGCTGCAACGCTCTGGACGGCAAGCGCTGGATCCAGAACTCGATCAGCTTGTGGAGCGACATCCGTAAGTCCCCCGAGGAACTGCGGCTGAAACATCCGGCGATGTTTCCCGCAATGCTGGCCGAACGGCTCATCGAGTCGTTCCTGCCGGCCGGGCCGCACGTCGTTCTCGACCCGTTCTGCGGCACGGGCAGCACGCTGGTCGCCGCCGATCGATTGGGGAAGCGCGGAATCGGCCTGGAGCTCTCGCCCGAGTTTATCGCCGTCGCCCTCAAGCGCCTCGCCCGCCCGCTACTCGATGAGAGCGATGGTGACTCCTTGCTCGAGGGGCTGCCCGCCGACCGGCGCGCTTCGTCGATTCTCCACCATGCGTCCGCCACCGATCTTCTCAAATACCTTCGCCCCGAGACGGTCGATCTTTGCGTGACGTCTCCCCCATACTGGAACATCCTCAATCAACGCCGCACGGCCGACATGAAGTCGGTCCGCCACTACGGAAACCTCGAGAATGATCTGGGGACGATCGCCGATTACGATGAGTTTCTCTCGGCGCTGGCCGCCGTATTCGCGCGCGTGCTGACCGTGCTGAAGCCGGGCGCGCATTGTTGCATCGTTGTGATGGATCTGCGGAAGAAAGATCGCTTCTACCCCCTGCACAGCGATCTGGCCGGGCGCTTGCAGGAGATCGGCTATCGCTTCGACGATCTCGTCGTCTGGAACCGGCAAACCGAATACAACAACCTCCGCCCGCTCGGCTACCCCGCCGTCTTCCGCATCAACAAGGTCCACGAGTTCATTCTGCTGATGCAGAAACCGGCATGAGGCCACTTCGCGCCGCGGGAATCAGGGCGGTTGGCCAGTTAAGCTTTGACGCACGATTCACTGAATGTCCAACGTCGTGCTCTTCCGGTCCAGCTCGGCGCACAAATGGCGTAATGGTAGGACGACCTCTTGGTGAATCACGGAGATCCTCATGCCTACCAAACCTTTCAATCCTCAATCGACTCAGGCCGTTCCGATTGAGTACGCAGGAAAATGGGTGGCATGGAAGAAGGACCATTCGGAAATCCTCGCTCATAGCGACACGATCCAGGAATTGTGGCAGATCGTTCGCGACCTCCACATCGAAGAACCGGTTTTCGAGAAAGTTCCCCGCTCGGATATCCGTTTCGTGGGGGCGCGATGAAGTTCGAATATCGCGCGTACGTCAGCCAATTCCCTGGAACATTTGACGGCGAGAACGCGGAACTTGAGTTGATTGCGAACGCACTACTCCCACAACCGTAGCATCGTCAAACTCGGCCCCGCGTTGCACCCAAGCACGGGAGCCTGACAGAACCCGCTTGCACGGCCGACACACTTAAACGATGATGGATGCGTTCGGTGGGCCGAAATGTCGCGGTGTTGAAGCGAGATTTCCTGGTTGTTTTCGGTAGTGCCGGGAGTCGTTTGACGGGAAAGTTTTCATGCGTTTGCCGGCCAGTTTCACGCAACTATCGCCGCTTGCAACCCTCGATCGCCGCCGCTGGCTGCAATTGAGCGGCCTGGGCTGGCTCTCTGCCAGCTCGCTCGGACGCAACACCCCAAGCCAAGCCGCCCCCGCCCCGTCGCTTGCCTCTTCGCGTGCGAAACCGATCCGCTCATGCATCCTGATTTTTCACTACGGCGGCCCGAGCCAGATCGAGACGTTCGACCCCAAGCCACTGGCTCCCGCCGAATCCCGCGGCCAGTATTCGCCGATTGCCACTTCCGCGCCGGGTGTTCAGATCAGCGACCATCTGCCGCTCACATCGCGCTTGATGAATCGCATCGCGCTCATTCGCTCGATGCACCACCCGATGCGGAATCACAATGCGGCCGCCGCCGAGATGCTCACCGGCCGAACGCCGGTCAGCGGCGATCTCGAGTTGCTGGCCGACGAGGCGCGGTCGTATCCCACGCTCGGCTCGGCGGTGAACTACGGCCTGCGCGATCGGGCAAACGTGCTCCCGTATGTGGCGCTCCCCTACACGATGTACAACGTCGTGCAACTGCCGGGGCAGACTCCGGGAATTCTCGGAGGAGCGTACGACCGCTTTCAGATGCAGGGGGATCCCAACGCCGCCAACTTCAAGCTTTCGGCACTCGACCCGCCGGGAGCGCGGGCGCAACCAGAAATCCAGGCCCGTGAAACGCTCCTGCGCCAGCTCGATGGAATGCTGCCAACAGAGAAAGAGCGCTCACCCGTCGAAGGGCCGCTTGCGAAGATGCAGAGCTACCAGGAGCGGGCCTTGCAGTTGATCGCTTCCGAGGACGTTCGCCGCGGCTTCGATATTGCCCGCGAACGCCCCGAAACCCGCGAACGGTACGGCCGGAATCTATTGGGGCAAAGCGTGCTCCTGGCCCGGCGGCTCGTGGAAGTGGGTGTCAACTTCGTCTCGGTCTTCAACGGACAGCACAACGGGCAGGATGCCAACTGGGACAGCCACGAGAAGCTGTTCCCCAGACACGGGCAACTGCTTCCTCCCGCCGACCTGGCATACTCGGCGCTCATCGAAGATCTCGAAGCGCGGGGCCTGCTCGACACGACGTTCGTCGTCTGGCTGGGGGAATTCGGGCGCACGCCAAAAATCAACGGGAACGCCGGCCGCGATCACCGGCCAGATTGCTACACGGTGGCGCTTGCCGGCGGAGGCGTGCAGGGAGGCCTGGTCCACGGGGCGAGCGATAAAATCGCCGCGTATCCCGATCGCGACCCGGTCAGCCCGGCGGATCTCGCCGCCACGATCTTCTGGCGATTCGGGATCGACCCGGATCTCGAAATGCACGACCAGACGAATCGCCCGTTCCGCCTGGCGGAGGGTCAGCCTCTGTATGGGCTCTTCGGGTAGCGGCGGTTGTAGCACGGACTGTCAGTCCGTGTGTGTGTGGCCGGGAATGTATTGGCGGGACTTGCGGACTAACAGTCCGCACTACGGTTCACCCGTCCCGTCTCTACTTGAGCAACACATTGAAACCCGCCTGCTCAAAATGATGGTCGGTGGTGAGGGCGTCGCTGATCTGGTGCCTTCGCATTGCCTCGAACGAGATGCAATCGGTCAGCGACCAATCCTTATCCATCCGGCGTGCGTAGAGATCGAGGCCTGCGTCGTAAAGATCGAGCGTTGGCGGAACAATATGAACGGAATCATCTCGCTTGAGTTCTGCCAACAACTCCAGAAACAGCCGGCGGTTATCGGCGTCGGAAAAGAAATTCCCAAGCTCGGTGATGACCCAGGCCGTTGTCAGACAGTTGCCGCGAAGTTGCTCCGTGATGCGGATCGCGTCAGAAGAAAACTCATCCCTCGGATTGACCAGCGCAATTTAGTACGAGGTATCCGCGAAGACAGCTGTCATCGTTTTGGCGTACCATACAGGTAGTGGTCGTGATTGCGCGCGGCATCCACCGGCAACCCTTTTGCCTTGCCAGCCAGCTTCAGCAAGCGCTGGCCGATTGTCGGGATCTGGTCGTCGAGTTCGACATCGTCCGGGCGGACTGGAGGCGTTTCAGCCGGATCAAATTCGACACGAACCTCCGCTCCCTCGGGCAGTTGTGCGGAATCTTCCAGCACAATCATTCCGTCTTTGACACGGCCGCGATACGTCATGAATGAACCTCATTCCGGGATATTTCCCCTATCATACAGAATTTCCCGGAGATCGACTAACTGTTTTCTGGAACTGGCACACGTCGAGCCTCAGTAGCACCCTTACCAGTGATTCCCGCGGTCAATCTCCGATCTTGCCCGGCGCCGAGCCGTCGCGCGATCCGTCCAGAAAATTCTGCAACAGAATCTGGGCCGCCAGCATATCGCGACGGGCGCGACGCTGCTTGGGGGAGAGCTGGGCGGCCCGGAGATGCTCGTCGGCCATCGCCGTCGTGTAGCGCTCGTCGCAGAAGGCGACGGGTAATTTCGTCGCGGCGGCGGCCCAGCCGGCGTAGGCGCGGGCTTCGCGGGCCTTTTCCCCTTCATCGCCGCTCATGTGAACGGGGAGCCCGACGACGAGCCCTTTGATCGAAAACTCCGCGACTTTCTGTTGCAGGTAACGAGCATC
>JAGVKR010000062.1 GCA_020050375.1 Planctomycetales bacterium | reverse complement strand
CCGGAGCACGATCGGCTCTTTCTCCAGGGCGGGGACCGCGCCGGCGAACACCGCGCCGCTGTGCAGTTTTCCCCCGGCCAATTCGAGAATGAGCTGCGCGCAGCGCCGGCTGGCCCAGTCGAGGTTGTGCCGGTCGATCCCGCGCTCGAAACGGTACGACGAATCACTGAAGAGGTGCAGCTTGCGGGCCGTGGCGCGAACGGTTCGCGGCGTGAACTCGGCGACTTCGATCAGCACGCTCGTGGTCTTCTCGCTGATCTCGGTGTCGAGCCCTCCCATCACGCCGGCGATGGCGACGGGACGCTTCTCGTCAGCGATCACGCACATCTCGGCAGTCAGTTCATACACCTTCTGGTCGATGGCGGTGATCTTCTCTCCCGCTTCGGCCCGGCGGACGACGATCTTGCGCCCCTGGAGTTTGTCGAAATCGAAGGCGTGCAGCGGCTGGCCGCATTCCATCAGCACATAATTGGTGATGTCGACGACGTTGTTGATGGGGCGGATGCCGAGCGTCGTCAGGCGGCGCTGCATCCATGCCGGGCTGGGGCCGACTTTGACGCCCGTGATGACCCGCGCGCTGTACTGCGGACACAGATCCAGCGCGCGATTCTCGACCGACGTGACGGAGGCGACGGGCGCTCCCTGCTCGGCCGGCTGTGCCGGAGGGAGCTTCCATTCGCGATCGAACAGCACACCGACCTCGCGGGCGATCCCCAGGTGACACAGGCAATCGGGCCGATTGCTGGTGACTTCGAGGTCGATGGCGATGTCACCCGCCACATCGGAGACCGACTCGAGATTGAGCCCGGCCATCATCAACCGCTCGGCCAGCACCTCGGCCGGCATATCGAGCTTGATGTAGTCTTTGAGCCAGTTCCAACTGACGATCATCGATTACGCCTCCACCGGGCCTTCCACGCCGCCGGTGAATTTTTCGTCTTGCGCGGAATGACCGGTCAACACTTCGGCCTGATACCCCCCCTTGGTCTTGAAGTACAGGATCAGCACGATGTAGGAGACAAACATGAAGACCGGAAACACGGCCATGTCGCGGAGCGCCTTTTGCGTGCTGCGATCGCGAACCTGCTTGATCTCATTCGCGACGGCGGAGCGCTCGGATTCGTTCGGATACTGCCGGGCCAGCAACTCTTCGAGGGCCTTGTCGTCGATCGTCTTGTACGAGATCACTTCGTAGATCGATTTCTCAGTCAGCGGCTGAAGCTGTCCATCGACAACCATTCCGGGGACTTTCTTCGCCAAATCCGCGTTGGCGACAAGCGCCTCTTGCTGGTTCTTCGTTTGTAGCGTTCCGATGTAGGGAAATCCGAGCGTGCCAACGGCCAGCATCCCGATTCCACTGATGGCATTGAGCGTCAGCGCCCCACCCTTGGGACACTGCTCGGAAACGACGCCGAGCATCGTCGGCCAGAAGAACGTCTTGCCGAAACCGTAAAGCGTCGCGGCCACAAGAATCGCCGCGCCTTCGGCGGTGCTGAGATACGTCAGGCCCAGCACGGCCAGCAACGCGCTGCAGGCCAGAAGCCCCAGCGGTGAGAACGCGTGGACGATCGGTCCGGCGAAGAATCGCAGCACAAGCATGATGGCCGAGGTGTACACCAGGATCCACCCGGGGTGAAACCCCTGTTGCCCGGCCACGCCTTCCATGATGGCCGTGATCCAGCCGTCCGTGCCGATTTCGGTCGTCGCCAGGGGAATCATGATCAGGATCAGGAAGATCAACACCGGCCGCCCGAACGATCGCGTGTAGGCCCCGAACGCCACGACGATCGCCACTCCAATCGCGACGAAACCCAATTTGGTCGTCGTCGAGAGCGTCCCCCCCTGCGAAAAGAAGTCGATGAGTTGCAGCACCACCAGCACGCTCACGAGCACGGCGCCGGCGATCCCGAATTCCTGCAGCATCTCCCGATAAGTCACGCCCGCCTTCACCCGTTCGTTCTCCGGGAACTTGAGCCCGACCAGCATCAGGAAATAGACCAGGCTCGGCACCGAAATCAGCCCGACTTTGATCGCCCACGGAGAGTCTTTCGCCAGACTGTCGATCGCGATCAACAACAAGCCGGTGACGACCAGTCCTCCCGGCCAGCCGGCATGGAGAATATTGAGCCACTTTGTCTTCTCGCGGTTGAACATGGTCGCCACCACCGGATTGATGAACGATTCCACCGACCCGTTCGCCAGGGCGCACACCAGGCTGCCCCAGTACAAGAGATTGAAAGCCGCTGCCTTGTCGGTTTGTGCGACGAAGTAGGCCCCAACGGCCATCGTCGCCCACAGCATGTGCCCCAGAAAGGCGCACACCATCGCCGTTTTGTAGCCGATCTTGTCGATGACCAGACTGAAGAAAATGATGCTGAACGCGAACGGCCAGATGCCGATGCCGGCCAGCCGCCCGGCCTGCGCGGGGTCGAGATTGAACTCGGCCGCCCACGTGTTGACGAGAAACAACCGGCCGACGAAGGAGAAGGCGGTCGTGATCAGGGCCAGGAAACAACCCCAAAACAGCAGCATATCGGCGGACGTGCCGGATTTCGGCGGGGCTTGAGCGCTCACAGCGGTCGTCATTGAGGCGATCTCCTGGTCGACGGGCGTCAAGGAATAGGCGGAAAACGAGCCGTGCATCGTACACGTGAGGAGTGGAGTTTTCCACTACCGGCTCATTTCCCCCTGATTTGACGCAATCGCCCGGCTCCGATACCATACGGAACTCAGTTTTACCGGCCCGTTCGTGGTGGACGGGCTGTCTTCTCGCACCTCTTCAATTTGGTTCGCGGCGCCCTGAGCCTGATCGGGGATAGGAGAACGCACACGTGTCGGCTGACATCGTCGTCAAGGATTTTCTGGAGTCCGGGGTTCACTTCGGCCATCGCGCCAGTCGCTGGAACCCGAAGATGCGGCCGTATATCTACGCTCGCCGCAATCAGATTCACATCATCGACCTGAAAGAAACGCTGCGGGGGCTGATTCGGGCCAAGAAATACCTGCAGAAAGTTTCGTCGCAAGGGAGCCTGGTGCTGTTCGTGGGTACGAAGCGTCAGGCCGCCGAGCCGCTTGAAGCGGCCGCCAACGCCTGCGGAATGCCCTACGTCAACGAGCGCTGGCTGGGGGGCACGCTCACCAACTTCCGCACGATTCGCAGCCGGCTGAAGCGGCTCGAAGAGCTCGAAACGCTGCAAACCGCCGGCACGATGGCAACGTACTCGAAAAAGCGGCAATCGACGCTGATGCGCGAGTTCAAGAAGATTCACACCAACCTGTCGGGCATGCGGACGATGAACCGGCTCCCCGAGACGCTGGTCGTGATCGACCCCCGCCGCGAGGGAATTGCGGTCAAGGAAGCGCGTCTGCTGGGGATCAAGGTGGTGGCGCTGATCGACACCGACTCCGATCCGGACGTGGTCGATCTGCCGATTCCCGGCAACGACGACAGCATCCGGTCGATCGCGCTGGTCCTGCAGCACCTCTCGGAGGCGGTGCTCTCCGGCAAGGCGACGCTCCCCGAGAAACCCAAGGAAGAAGCTCCCGGCCCGGCGCCGGTGCCGTCGCTGTAACGCTCGCGGCCGACCGCCGGAGATCTCGTGTCAGTTCAGCCGGAGGGTCGGCGAACGACGGTTCGCTCATTCAGACAATCCAGGATTTTGGGACAACAGCGCGAACGGGCGGGCCGCTTGCGGTTTCGCCGCAGCGTTTCAGTTCGGCTTGCTCTCCCGACTCGCTACCAATCGAAGGAAAAAATCATGGCGGAAATCACAGCCGAGGCGGTCCGTGCTCTGCGTGAGCGAACGGACCTGCCGATGATGGAATGCAAGAAGGCACTGGCGGAAGCCGGCGGCGACCAGGCCAAGGCCGAGCAGATTCTCAAGGAGCGCGTCAAAGGCTTGATCCTCAAAGTTGCCGACCGCACCGCCTCCGAAGGACGAGTCGCAACGCTCGTCGCGCCCGACGGCAAGTCGGCCGTGATGGTCGAAGTCCTGTGCGAGACGGCCCCCGTCTCGAAGAACGACGACTTCGTGTTCTTCGCCAATCAGCTCACAAAGCAGTTGTTGAACGGCCCCGGTGCGAAAACCGCCGCCGAGCTCCTCGCACAGGCTGCGCCCGATAAAGCCGGAGTCACGCTCTGCGGACTGCACGAAGAGATCCTCAACAAGATTCGCGAGAAAATCGAAGTCGGCCGGATTCTCAAAGTCGCGGGGCCCGTGGGGGCCTACACGCACCACGACGGCACGGT
>JAGVKR010000736.1 GCA_020050375.1 Planctomycetales bacterium | reverse complement strand
CTTCAGCCCCGATGGACGCCTCGTCGCCGCCGCTGAGGGATTGCCAAGCGTCGTGGGGAAGGTGCGCATCTGGGATGTTACCGGTCGCGAAGAGGCAAGCACGAGCAAGGACGAATCAGGCAAGGCAAAGTCGGACTCGGAACTCCGCACTCCGAATTCCGCACTCCGCACTCTCACCGCCCACACCGACTCGATCTACGCCCTCGCCTTCAGTCCCGACGGCACGCAGCTCGTCACCGCAAGCTACGACAAGCTGCTCATTCTGTGGGACGCCGCTTCCGGCGCCGAGCGGCACACGCTCAAGCATCACACGGCCGCCGTCTTCGGTCTTGCGTATAGCCCCGATGGCCAGGCGCTCGCCTCTGTCGCTGCCGATCAGACGGTCAAACTTTGGAACGTCGCCACCGGCCAGCGGATTCTGACACTCACCGAGCCGACCAAATCTCTGGGCGCCGTCGCCTTTCATCCGCAGGGGCGCGAGCTGGCCGCCGCCGGCAGCGACAAGATGATTCGCCTCTACGATTGGAACGGCACGACCGCCAAATTGAAGCGCAGCGCCTTTGCCCACGACGCCGCTGTCCTCGCCGTCGCTTACAGCCCCGACGGCGCAACCCTCTTCACCGCCGGCGAAGACCGCCGCATCAAAGCCTGGGACGCCGCCGCCCTGCAGGAAAGGCACGTCTACGACCGCCTCGCCGACTGGCCCCTCGCCCTGGCCCTCGACCCCGGTGGCAACCAGCTTGCCGCCGGCCTCTACAACGGCGAGCTGATCGTCTTCGACGCTCATTCGCCGAAAAAGCTCCGCACTGTGGAAATCGCGGGCGGGGTGGAGGGGATTCAGAATTCAGGATTCGGGATTCAGGGGACGGATAATCTCCCCCCCTTAGGAAGGGGGGGCCAGGGGGGGTCGCGCGGTGTGGTGGTGACTGAACATCGAGCATCGAGCGTCGCGGAAACTGAACGTCCAACATTCAACTTCCAACCTCCGACGTCGAACGATCTCATTCGAAGTTGGAAGTCGATCGTTGAATGTTGGAAGTTCACCTCCGTCCCTCAATCGCAGCCCGTCGCCACATCGTCACCCGCCACGCACCGTCGGGTTCCACCCGGCGGCGCGCTGCCGGTTCCCTTCGGCATCGTCGCCGCTGCCCTCATCGACCAGCAGCCGGCCGCACCCGCCGACGAGCCCAAGCCAAACCCTCCGACACCCAAGTTCGACGCCGTCAGTCCGCGAACGGTCGTCCGCGGGCAGAAGGTCAAGTTCACGCTCTCCGGCCCGAACATCTCCGCGGCCGATCAGGTTCTCGCCTCGAAAGGGGAACTCAAGGTGACGCTGCTCCCCGCCGACCCGAAAAACGCCAACCAGGCATTTTGTGAGATCGACATTCCCGCCGACCTCGCGATCGGCAACGTCACGCTTCGCATGCACACGCCGCTGGGGACGGCCGGCACGAAATCGTTCTACGTCGGCCCCTTCCCTGAAACCGGTGAGAAGGAAGACAACAACGCCCGCGACAAAGCGACGGCGGTGACATTCCCCGCGACGCTGGCCGGCACGATCGACCGCCGCGGCGACCGCGACTTCTGGTCGTTCGATGCCAAAGCGGGCGAGCAATTCGTCTTCGTCCTCGTCGGCCCGGCCCTCGGCTCGTCACTCCAGCCTCGGTTCATTCTCAGCGATGAAACGGGCCGCGCGCTGCAATCCGTCGTCCGCCAGCCGGAGCGCAACGACGTCCTTTTCGGCCACAAATTCGAAACCGCCGGGCGATTCTTCCTGCAAATCGAAGATCGTGACAACAGCGGCGGTGGCGGCCATTTCTACTTCATTCACGCTGGGTCGTTTCCGTACGTCACCGGCGTCTGGCCCCTCGGCATGCGCGCCAGCGACCAAGGCCAGGCCGCACCCGGCGAAGTGACCGCCATCGATGTCGCCGGCTTCAACCTGCTTCCCGATACAAAGCTCCGCCCGATCCCCGGCGCAACGACGCGCAACATCCCCCCCTTCACGCCAGACGGAAAGTCGCTGAACACCGCCCGCTACGAAGCCAGCCCCTTCCCCGAATTCGCCGAGCACGAACCGAACGACACGCCACATCAGGCGCAGCCGCTCCCGATCCCGAGCGCCGTGTCGGGAAGAATTGCGGCAAAGGATTCGGGATTCGGGATTCGGGATTCAGGGAGCACCAACTCTCCCCCCCTTAGCAAGGGGGGGCCAGGGGGGGTCGCCGGGCAGGAAACAGGCGTCAGGAATCAGGAGACAGCCATCAGCGGCCCGGCGACCTCCTCCACTCCACACTCCGAACTCCGCACTCCCCACTCCTCCCCCGACCACTATTCCTTCACCGCCAAGCGCGGCGAGCGCCTCACGATCGAAACGATCGCCAGCCGGCTCGGCTCGCCGGTCGACACCGTTCTCGAAATCCTCGATGCCGCAGGGAAACCGGTCCCGCGGAATACACTCCGCGCCGTCGCCGAGACGTACATCGTCCTCCGCGACAACGAATCGCGCAGCAAAGGGATTCGCCTGCAGAACTGGGAAGACCTGCGACCCAACGACTACGTCATGGTCGGCGGAGAAGTCATTCGCGTGCAGTCGCTCCCGCTCGGTCCCGATGCCGACGTGCAGTTCGCCGACCGCAACGGCCGGCGCCTGGGCTGGTTCGGCACGACCCCCGAAGCCCACGCCATCAACACGGCGGCGTTCAAGGTGGAAATCCATCCTCCCGGCGCGACGTTCCCGCCCAATGGCATGCCGGTCGTCCCGCTCGATTGGCGGAGCGACGACGCCCCGGGTCTGGGGAGCGATTCGGAAGTGCTGTTCGACGTTCCCGCCGATGGAACGTACATCGCGCGCGTCCGCGACGTCCGCGATCTGGCCGGCGACGATTTCGTCTATCGCCTGGTGATCCGCCCCCGTCACGAAGATTTTCGGATCAGCCTCGATCCCGAAAACCCCAGCATCCCCCGCGGCGGCAGCCTGCCCGTGACGGTCAACCTCGATCGCCTCGAAGGCTATAGCGGCCCGGTTGATGTTCGTGTCGAAGGCTTGCCCGAAGGGATCACCGCCACGACAACCCGCATCGGTCCGAACAAATTTTCCGGGATACTCACGCTGACGGCATCGACAGAGTCGCCCGCCGTCGCGGCAGGCAGGATTCAGGATTCGGGATTCGGGATTCGGGGAACGGAGAGTCTCCCCCCCTTAGGAAGGGGGGGCCAAGGGGGGGCGCGCGGTGTGGTGACAGAACTTCCAACATTCAACATCCAACGTCCAACGTTGAACGTTTCCCTTCGACGTTCGATGTTCGATGTTCGATGTTCGACGTTCCAAATCGCCGAGCGGCAACGACCGAGTGCCGCGGAATCTGAACTCCCAACACTCAACTTCCAACGTCCAACATCGAACGATTCCCTTGGAAGTTGGAAGTCGGACGTAGAATGTTGGAAGTTCACTTCTACCAGAGCCAACCGTGAAGAGACGCACCGGTCCGACCCTGCCAACTCCGCGATCGCTCTGGCGAATGTCGAAGCGCCTGCTGTGGCCCTGCCAATCTTCCGGGTCATCGGCCGCGCGACAATCGGCGATCAACCGGTCGAGCATTCGACCAGCCCCGGCTTCGGCGGCCATCTCGTCACGGTCACATCTCCCCCCGACATTCGGATCACCGTCGAGCCTTCGTTCGCCGAGATTACTCCCGGCCAGGAGATCAAGTTCACCGCCACAATCGAGCGCCGCAATGCGTTCAAAGCCCGCGTCCCCGTCGAAGTCCTGAACCTGCCGCACGGTCTGCGTGTTCTGGACGTCGGCCTCAACGGCGTCCTGATCAACGAGAATGAGACGAGCCGGAGCTTCGTCGTCACCTGCGACCCCTGGGCCGAACCCGGCCCGGTCCAGTTCTACGCCGCCGCCCGAGTCGAAGCCAAAACCGAACGCCACGCCTCGGGCCTCTTGCGCTTGGAAGTGAAAGGAACGCCGGCGGTGGCAGGAAAGTGATGCGAGTTGCCATGAACGGCCATTTTAGTTCGAATTGACTTTGAATCCGGCCAGACTCGCGGAGTCGGCGAATTGAATTCACTCGGCTGGCATCACGTCGGACCGGGGAATCGGCGAATCAACTGTCAGTCGGGTATTGACCGTGATCCGCTTCTCGATCTCCGCCACGATCGTTTCGAGTTCGATTTTCGTCTCGGCCTGCAAGCCCAGGCACTTGGCGACCCCGGCCGCGTCCGTGCTGAATCGGGCATTGAGGTCGATGCGGAATTCGCCATCGACTTCGTCCAAACCGTAAGAATGAATATGCATCGTGTCCCCGACACGAACGCCCGTCAAATGACCAAAATTGAACTCGCGGCGCAAATATTCGAGCAGCCCATCTTGAATGACAAGCAGAAAATGCTTGCCGATATGTTCCAGCGTTTCGACCTTGTGGTGGAGTTGCACCAAAATCGTTTTCGCCGTCATTTTCCAGTTCATGCCGAATGATTTCGTCGAATTCGCATCCCGCTTCGCAACTTTGAGGCCCAGTTTCTTGAGCAAGCGCTGACGTTCAGGCCAGACAGTCCCCGTCGTATCGAGAGTTTGAAACTCGATCGCGACGAAGTCCTTGACTTTCCCTCTCTTCACTGACGCGACGAAATAATCCACACTCCCACCCGGAATTGACATCTCGGGAACGACATGCAGCTCGTTTCCGGGATCATGCTGCGTCAGCAGATGGACGGCATCCATGAATACCTGACGCCGCTCCAGCAGCCGTTTCGGACAAATGATGACATTCCGGCCGTCTTTCCCGTACCGAACCGAGCACGTCCCGATGGAGACGCCTGGATTGCTCTTTCGCACTTTGAAACAGCGCGTATTCGTAAATGGACAGCATTGCCCTGAAATGATCTCTCCCCATGATTGATCGATTCGGGTGGAATGCCCAAAGAGCTCGAGAACGCGGCTCTCTTTTTCACTCGACATGCAGTTTCGTGCTTTCGCGTTACAGGAGAGACTTGCAACGAGCCCGGGCGATCGCAAGGTATTCGTCCGATCGATCGATTCCTATCGACTTTCGACCAAAGTGAAAGGCAGCCATGTTGGTTGTCCCCGTTCCACAAAATGGATCGAGAACAATTCCTTCTTCAGGACAGGTGGCCAGGATCGGGATCTTGCAGAGATCCTCCGGATAAGGCGCGAAATGCGATGATCGATTTTGCGTGTCTTCGGGGATAATGTCCCAAACGTCACTGGGCTTGCTGCCGTTTGGGTGGTATTTCAGGAAGTAAAAGCCGTTCTCTCGGAGGTCTCTCGCTCGTCCTGAAACATGTTCCGCATCCGAGTGAGTCGCCCGTTGTTGTCCTCGAATGATCATGCGAAAGTCGGCAAGTTTGGCATCGGCGATCTCCTGTAGAATGCCTTCGAGGGCTGCAAAAGCACGTTTCTTTTCGGCGTCCGTCAAATGCGTCGACAATTCAATCTGTCGCTTGTATCTCACGCCGCTGACACCGGTCGCAGATACGACGGCACCGTTTCTCACCTGGCTCTTTCTGGGGTTGGATCGAACGGCATCCGCATCGTAAAAGTACGACTTCTGCTTGACGAAGTGGAACACGTGCTCATGGATGTTTCGCAATTTGTCCTTCGCATTGTCCGGGGCGCCTTTCACTTTGTTCCAGATGACGTCGTTCCTCAGAATCCAACTCTGCGTGTCGGAGAGTTCCAGCGCGACCCGCCAAGGGATGCCGAGCAGGCGCTTGTCACAGTAGGTATCGCCGATGTTCAACCAAAACGATCCCGTATCTTTCAAAACTCGCCGGACTTCCTTGAAGATGGCCAGCAAATTGTGAATGTACTGGCGGAAATCGTCTTCCAAACCGATTCCCGTTGACGCATACTGGCGGTGCCCCCAGTACGGCGGGCTGGTCATGCAGCAATCCATCGACGCGTCGGGAAGGTCGCGAAGCACGTCCATCGCGTCGCCGCAAAAGAAAAGCGGGCGAAAGGCTCTCCCCGAGCGATAACTCGAAAATTCTTCCCGTAGCGGCGATTCACAGGTCACCGGGATCATTGCGCGTTTTCCAAAGTTGAAGGGCCGTTTCGAGTCCGCATTATAGCCATACTGGCACGCGAACGGCACCGGATGCAAACGCGGGCGCGATCATCGCAACGTAGCTCGTGTTGACCAAACCAGATTGAGTTCGATGAGCGGTATGTCTGGGATTGACCTGTTCCGTGAAGGCGATCGTTGTCCGTCCGCGGCCCGGGCGATTCAATAACGCCGGGTTCAATTATCGTCCCCTTTCAGGGGACACGCATGGTAACCCCCACGTACCCCGGGCGATGCCCGGGGCTGACAAATCGAAGCCCTTCGGGCTGTGACTTGCTTCCACGCGGCGAGGGGCAAACGCGAATGACCGATTTGGCGAATCACGGAGAAACCGACGCGGGCGGGCAGGCGAGCGTCGCACGATCCGCGACCGCCCCATCCGCCAAGGGCGCGATCATTTGCTCAGCCCTCGGTGGCCTGGGATGGCTGGCCCTCGTTCCCTTGCTCGACCCCTGCGACCAGAGCGAACAACTAGCGCGGCACTTTTCGGCCCTGTTTAACCTGATTGTGATTTCCGTCGTTGGCGGACTCGCGACGCTCGTGAGCCTGCTTGGCCTCTTTCTGTCACGCCGCGCCAAAACGCGCGGCAATCCCCCCGCGGCCAAAGTGGCCGCCCGCCTGGCAGCCGTCGCGCTCGCGATCGGTTTGGTCGTGCTGATCACCTGGCTGCCCACGATTCTCCGAATCCTCCACTGAATGGGGATCATGCAGCGTGACCGAACGACGGCGCTGCGGCCTCCGCCCTGCGTCCGTCAATTTCCTTCGACAGAATGATTTTCGACGTCCTCTTCGTGATCCACCTCCCCCGTCCAACCGTTCTCGTTGATGGAACGGAAACCGCCGCTGATTCCTCCGAAGGCTGCCGGAAACGACGGGGAGAGCCCGATGGTTGCCGAGACCTGCACGCATCTCGAACGATCGTCGCGACGGTTTGCGGCGCGGGTGGGCGTCGCCGTGTGGTTGAGGCGATCGGGCTATCCGCGATTTGCGGTCGCTTTCGCGATCGTTCTCAGCGCGGTGGTCGGCTTGGGCTGCTCGATCGTCCTCCACCGGTGGGGGTTGACGACAATGGGGTGCCGGTATCCGCTGGCGATGGTTACCGCCTACATCACGTTTCTGGCCGTTGTCGGAATGTGGGTGGCGCGAGCCGCCCGGCGCGTCGAAAACTGGGAGCGGCAGATCCGGCGCGAAGCGATCCGGCGGCAGCAGCACAACAGCGATGTCGACCCGGAGCTCGGCGACTGGATCGACGCGGCTGTCGATACCGTCGATGACGCTCAAACGGACATCGACGATCCGCAAGCGATTCCCGGGGCTTTCATGTTGTTATTCGCCGGGACGATCGTGCTCGTGTGCGCGTATTTTGTCTGGACCGCCCCGGCATTTCTCGCCGAGCTGCTCGTCGAAGGGGCCCTCGTGGCCTGGCTGTATCAGCCCCCGGCACGGGAATCGCCGCCGCACTGGTTCCCGATCGCCGTCGAGCGAACCGCCGCGCCGGCCCTGATGATGGCTTTCTGCGCCGCCTTCATCGGTTTCGGCTTCCAGTTCTACGTCCCCGAAGCGACGACTCTTGCCGAGGTTTTGCAATACATCGCGGCACGGTGATAGCGGGTGGAGTCGGGGCCACTCATCATTCCGTTCGACGCAATACACGTCGGCGCTGAGAGACGACGGCGGGTGCCGGGGTCAAAGCGGAAAATCCATCGGTCGCGTCAAAGGCAGTCCGTCGGACCGATCCGAATCGGTGGCCGGCCGGCACAAGCCGCGAGCGTGGCCCCGTGGCTGGCGACGGGGCCACGCTCGCGATCTGGTTCCGGCTGTGTCTTCGCTCCTTCGATCGGGTTGCACGCTACGACTCGTGATCCCCCGCGCCGCTTTGACCCCGGCACCCGGCGCGATTTCATCAAATCCGAGCAAACCATGCCGTGCGCCTCGTGCGGCAGTGCGCTTTCCGGCGTGGCAGGCCCCCGAGTCAGTGTCCGCCAATCTTCCGTGGTCTTTTCGCCCCTGCGGCCAATACCGCACGTCCCATCCGGTGGCTGACCGAACCTGAACCCTGCCCCGACTCTCAGAACAGCAGTCCGAAGCGTATGACACTGGCCGTGCCGATGTCGAATCCCGGGGTGCCGTGCAGGAACTTGACCTGGCGGTCGAAGACCCACCCCCCTTCCAGTAAGGCGGCTGCCTCCTCTCCATCCCATCGCATTCCCAGAACAGACCGAAAATCGGCGAGCTGGATCTTTTCGTCCGGACCGGCGGGGGACCCGAGATCGATCTGGTACGCCTCGACGTGGTACTCGAATCCCCCGTACAGCCAGACCGACGTCTTTCCCCAGTTCAGCAGGAAGGCGTTGACCGATGCCTTGGGAAACGTGAGCGCGAACCGCCAGTAGTCGCTGGGGTTCCAGGTGATCCCCCCATAGGGGATGGTAATGTCGTTGACCCGGTCCCAGTAGGCGACGCCGAGAATGATCGCAAGCTCGGGCGACGCCCGCAGATGCAGCGCCGCGCGCCCGTCCCAGTTGAAGGCGTCGCTCCCCACCGGAGCGTCCAGGTCGCTCACGAGCGCCGGTGTGAATGCCAATTCGATCCCGACCGGGTCGGCCGGTGTTGTCAACAGAACGTCGAACGCGAATCGATAAACGTTGGACGGCAGGGCGGGATTGCTCGGACCCGACCAGCTCCTGTAGTTGAACTGCGACGTGAGCCACGAGCTGGATTGGACGTTTCCGGAGTCGTACTCGAAGACGCCGAACTGACCGCTGGCCCCGCCGCCATGCACGGCGGCACTCGACAGAAACCCGACCGTCTCCCCGACTTTCCACGCCGTCGCTCGGGGTTGCGGAGCCGCGGGCACGACCGGTGTCGCGTCCAACGGGGTGAACCGCTCGAGCGGATTCTGAACCGGCGGAGATCCGAGAGCGTTCTGGGTCGGGGCAAACGATGGGGTCGGCACGGATGTTTCTTCCCCCATCGTCGGCCCCGCCATCGGACTCTGACCACGCAGGACGAATGCGAACGGCCATTCATCGCCGAGGATCACCGATGAGGGAGCGGCGGCGGGATCGGCCGCGAGCGCCACCAGCACGAGTAGGAGCGAAGAGGTCAACAGGTCAGCCCGCAGGATGTCAGAGAGAAGCGGTCGGCCGAGTTTGCCGATCACTGGAGGGACGGGAGATTGTGACGAAGCGCGAGAATGGGTCAAGATCAGTGCCGCAGAGACGTTCGTCTGTCGGGTGAAGATATTCTACCCCAGGGTGCACCGATCTGGAAAAGTGGCGCTCGATCGATCTAGGCGGTTGACTGCGGAGCGGAGAAAATACAGGTTGCGAAATGGCGCAGGGACGCGGCCGCGGCGCCTCGGGTCATGGCCATCCGGCTGCAGCCGCGTGGTCCGAACTCTGCACGCGGACCGACTCTCCACTCGCCATTCACTCTGCGACTTACGACATGAAAACAATTGACCAAATTATCGACCATAGAGATATCGAAGCGACTCGTGCTGGCACGCGGTTGCTACCGCTTTGGTGGACGGGACTTCCGTCAGAAAATTGTGCTCCGAAGTGCTTGCTTTCTTCACAATTGGCAATTCGGCAGGCGGCCCAATTCCTAAGTCCATTTGCCGTGGCTGTTTGCGACTACCGCGAACCGCATCCTGCCAATGTGGGCCGCTCATCACGATTTGACGCAAGTCATCGTCCGCAGGGGCAAAGTCGTGTCGCAGCTCGTGTCAAAACGCGCGATTCGCGGCAAAGTCCGTTACGGTGGGAACTGCCAGCTCCCGCTTGCGCCGGGGGATTCGCTTCGCTGCGATCCCAACCCTGCGGTCATTTCACGAAGTGCATGAAGGCGCTACGCCGAAGCCTCTTCGAGCTCGCTGCCGGCGACAATTTCGGCCCATTGCTCGGGGGTGTACAGCACTTCGCGAGCCTGGCTGCCGTTGTAGTCGCCCACGATGCCGTCTTCGGCCATGTAGTCGATGAGCCGCGCGGCCCGGCCGTAGCCGATTCCCAGCGCTCGCTGGAGCAGCGACGTGCTGCCGCGGCCTTCGCGAACGACCACGTCGATCGCCTGCTCGTACAGTTCGTCGCGGGCGCGAATCGCATCGATCCCGCTTTTGCCGCCCGCCTTGGTAGCGAGCTGCGCCAGCTCGCGGCTGTACTGCGGCTCGCAATCGCCGAAGAACTCGATGATCTCGTTGACTTCGTTGTCGCTGACGTACGTTCCCTGGGCGCGGGTGATTTTGCTCGTCCCGGGCATCAGGTACAACATGTCGCCGTTCCCCAACAGGCGTTCGGCTCCCATCTCATCGAGGACGACGCGGCTGTCGACGCGGCTCGCGACCTGGAACGAAATGCGGGCCGGAAGGTTCGACTTGATCAGTCCGGTGATCACATCGACCGTCGGTTTCTGCGTCGCCAGCACGAGGTGGATCCCGACGGCGCGCGATTTCTGCGCCAGGCGGATGATGTGGGCTTCCACGTCCTTGCCGGAAGTCATCATCATGTCGGCCATCTCATCGGCGATGATCACGATGTACGGCATCTTCTCGGGAACCTGCGCAGCTTCTTCCGACTCGGCGTCGACGCCAAGTCGCTTGAAGATCTGCTCGCGTCCCAACTCGTTGTAGCTGTCGAGGTGCCGCACGCCGCAGCGGGCCAGCAGGTCGTACCGCTCTTCCATCTTGTCGACGGCCCAGGCGAGCACCGCTTCGGCCTTCTTCATGTCGGTGATGACAGGGTGCATCAGGTGCGGCACCCGCTTGTATGGGCTGAGCTCGACCATCTTGGGATCGATCATCAACATCTTGATCTGATCGGGCGTGCGGCTCATCAGGATCGACAGGATCAGCGTGTTGAGGCACACACTCTTCCCGGTGCCAGTCCGTCCCGCGATCAACAGGTGCGGCATCTTCGCCAAGTCGACCACCAGCGGCCGACCGCTGACATCCTTGCCCAGAAAGATCGGAATCCGCTTCTTCTCCATCGCCTCGGGGCAGGCTTCGATCAGTTCCCGCAGGCGGACCATCACCTGTTTTTCGTTGGGGACTTCGACGCCGACCGTGTTCTTGCCGGGAATCGGCGCCACGACGCGCACGCTCGGCACGCGGAGCGCGATCGCCAGATCGTCGGCGAGGGCCGTCACCTTGGCCAGCCGCAGGCCGGCTTCGAGTTCGAGCTCGAACTGCGTGATCACCGGCCCGGTGTCGATCTCGACGACGCGGACGTTGAGGCCGAACTCTTTGAACGTCTTTTCGAGCGTTCCCGCGGCGACGCGGGCCTTTTCGGCCAGGATGTCGAACGGAAACGGCTCGGCGTGCTCGAGCAGGTCGGTCGTCGGGAGCTTGAACACCGGCGGGTTCCGTCGCGCTTCGGCTTCGCGTT
>JAGVKR010000559.1 GCA_020050375.1 Planctomycetales bacterium | reverse complement strand
CAGAATCGCCATTCCGCGATGGGCCAGTTCGTTCATCAGCCGGTGGATTTCAGCTTTGGCCCCGATGTCGACCCCCTGCGTCGGCTCGTCGAGAATCAGCACCCGCGGGCTGGTCGCCAGCCATCGCGCGAGGGCCACCTTCTGTTGATTGCCTCCCGACAGATTCCCCACTGGAGAGTCGACCGATTGCGTCTTCACCCCGAGGCGGTCGACAAACTCTCCCGCCAGGCGGCGCTCGGCGGAAAAATCGAGCAGGCCGCGCCGCGAGAGGGTCGATAGCTTCGCCAGCGACGTGTTCGCCGCGACCGACATTTCGGAGATGACCCCATGCCGGCGGCGGTCTTCGGGAACGTAGGCGATTCCGAGCGCAGCGGCTTCTGTGGGAGACTTGATCGTCACCATGCGTCCGGCGAGCAGTATTCGTCCGCCATCAGCGGGCGTCAGGCCGAATAACACGCGCGCCAGCTCGGTCCGTCCCGCTCCCACCAGGCCCGCGAGTCCAACAATCTCGCCGGCGCGGACCGTGAGGCTGACATTGTGGATTGCGCCAGCGCGGCACGACAGCCTTTCTGTTTCGAGCAGCACTTCACCGGGATGCAACGCTGTCCGCGGAAAAACGGCCGAAAGCTCGCGCCCGACCATTTTGCGGATCAAGTCGGCTCGCGTCACGGAGGCCTGCTGCGCCGTATCCACAAGCCGGCCGTCGCGAAGTACGGTGACGCGGTCGGCAATCTGCGGCAGCTCGTCGAGCCGGTGCGAAATGTAAATCACGCCGACCCCGTCAGTCTTGAGCCGGCGGATCGTGCCGAACAACCGCTCGGTTTCACCCTCGCTGAGTGACGCCGTCGGCTCGTCGAGAATCAGCACGCGGGCCTCGGCTGAAAGCGCCTTGGCGATTTCGACCAGTTGCTGCTCGGGCATCGTGAGACGCCCGGCTTCGATGTCGGGCGAGACGTCGGCCCCAACCGCCGCCAGCAGCTTTGCCGCGCGGTCACCCCGGTCGTTCCAGCGGACGGGGCGCCAGAATCCACGAGGCTCGATCCCGAAGGCGATATTCTCGGCCACGGTCAGATCGGGAAAGAGGGCCGGCTGCTGGTAGATCACGGCGATCCCCAGCCCCCGCGCGCGCTGCGGGTCGAGCGATTCGACCAATTCGCTCGCGAACTCAATCGTCCCTGCATCAGGCTGATGCGCCCCAGTGATGATCTTCACGAGCGTCGATTTGCCGGCGCCGTTTTCGCCGACGAGGGCATGGACTTCCCCCGAGCGCAGCTCGAACGACACATCGGCGAGCGCCTGCACGCCGCCGAACGATTTCGTCACACCGGTCAGCCTGAGAATCGTGGGCACAATCGAGCGATGAACCATCGATCGCTAAACTTCCGTCAGCGGCTCAGTGGCATCGCCGAACTTGTCGAGGTGCAGGTGCATCTTGTCCATCATCGACAGGTACAGCCGGCACATCTGACGATTGGGCTTCTCGCGGTAGTCGAGCACCTTGCCGGTATCGATTCGGCCGCCACCCCGGCCAACCATCACGACGGGCAACTGCGTCGCGTCGTGGCCGCCGGTCATCATGCTCGAACAGAACATGAGCATCGAATTGTCGAGCGCGGTGCGATCTCCCTCCTGTATCGCGTCGAGCTTTGTGGCGATGTAAGCCAGTTGCTGGACGAAGAACTGGTTCACCTTCAGCCAGTCGGCCGTGTCGGAATGCGACAGCAGATGGTGAATCATGTAATCGACCCCCAGATGCGGGAACCGGAGCGACGAGTGATCGTTGTTGAGCTTGAGCGTCGTGATCCGCGTTGTGTCGGTCTGAAAGCCGAGCACCAGAATGTCGCACATCAGCCGCATGTGATCGGCAATATTCTGCGGAATCCCTTCGGGAGGACGCGGCAGATTGGGTTTGTCGAGCGTCGGTCGCCAGCCTTGCAGCTCTCCTTTTTTGCCGGCGTTTTCGATCCGCTGCTCGACGTCGCGGACTGAATCGAGATACTCGTCGAGCTTGCGCTGGTCACTCGTGCTGATTTGTCGCCGCAGGTCGGTCGCGTCGGCCAGCACGGCGTCGAGAACGCTCTTGTCGCCGCGCTCGGCCTCGTCTTTGAAGAGGCGATCGAAAGCCAGCGCCGGATAGAGCTCCAGCGGCGTGGGAGTCGTCGGCGACGTCCACGAGATGTGCGAGCTGTAGAGCATCGAGTAGTTCTTGTGAACCGACGGGTTCGATTTCTCACACCCCAGCACGAGGCTCGGAACCTTGGTCGATCGGCCATAGCTGTGAGCGAGCCACTGGTCGACGCTTGTCCCCGAGCGGATTTCACCGCCGGAAGCGAGCGGCGCGCCGGAGAGAAGATTGCCCGTCTGCGAGCTGTGGATGTTTCCCTTCAAGGCCTGCTCGTTGTAAAGGCCGCGGATGAAGAGCAGCTTCTCGCGATGCTCGGCGAGCGGCGCGAGCACCTGCCCCAGCTCCATGTTGCGGCCTTCTCCCTTGGCCCACCATTCTTTGCCGTGAAAGCCGTTCCCGCAGAACAGGACCGCGAGACGGACGGGGGCCTCGCTGGCCTGTTGCGTGCCGCGCGGCTCGTCGCCCCAGACGCGGAGCGATTCGAGCCAGGGCAAAGCCATCGTGACGCCGAGACCGCGAAGCATCGCGCGACGTGAGAAGACGTGATTGCTCATGAGGAACTCCAGGGGCTGGATATCAGCTTGCGACGATCTTGAACTTCGCCTTCGTCGCACACGGACTGTATTCTCGTGTTGGCTTCAGCCAACACGAAACAACATTTCAACATTTCGTGTGGACTAAAGTCCACACTACAAATCTTTGCACGCATTCAATCGTCGAACGCCGTCTCGCGTCCGCGAATCTCGCGGAACTGCCGGCTGTGCACGATTGCCTCGATCGCGTCTTGGACCTTGTAGCCTCCGGTTTTCAAAATCGTCTGCATCTCGGTAAGTAGCGGCTCGTCGGAAAGTTGAATCTCGCGGCCGAGGGCGTAGCCCAGGAGCTTGCGGCAGAATTGCCGCACGAACGCATCACGGCGGACCGTGAGCAGGTGCTTGCGCAGGCCGTCGAGACCGTCGAACTCGGCCCCGTCCATCGTTTTCACGCGCGTGTCGATCTGTCGATCGCCCAGGTCTTTTTCGCGTCGCCGGCCGATCGCATCGAAACCTTCGAGCGAGAAGCCGAAAGCGTCGATTCGCTGATGGCACACTGCGCACTTCGGATTGCTGCTGTGCTGCTCGACAAGTTGACGGACCGTCAAACCTTCGGTGGCGGCTTCGTCTTCGGGAAGTTGCGGCACGTCTTTGGGCGGACGGGGGAGCCGTTCGCCCAGCAGGACTTCGCTGATCCAGTTCCCACGCAAAATCGGGCTCGTTCGCGACGCGCCCGATTGCATGGCGAGCGTCGTCGCGTGCGCGAGAATTCCCCCGCGGCCGTATTGCCGGATCCCATCGACGCGCCGCCAACCGGGCGGGCCGCCGGCCTGATCGGTTTGTCCCGCCGATGCGGGAGCCTGCGCGAGCGGAATGCCGTAATGCTTCGCAAGCTCTTCGTTGAGGAACGTATGATCGGCATTCAGGATGTCGAGGACCGAGCCATTGTGCTGGAACATGTGGGTGAAGAACAGAATCGACTCTTCGTACATCGCCTCGCGGAGATCGACGAACGTCGGGAAGTGCCGCTCGCTCTTCTCGTCGAGATGATCGAAGCCGTGGATGTGCAGCCAGTGGCAGGCGAACTCGGTCGCCAGGCGGCGGACGCGCGCGTCTCCCAGCATCCGCCCGGTCTGCTTGAGAAGTGCTTCCGTATTGTGCAGCTCTCCGGCGGAAGCCGCGCGGCGGAGCTCGTCGTCCGGCTGCGACGCCCACAGGAAGTAACTGAGCCGGCTGGCGAGCTCCCAGTCATTGACCGGGTTCTGGCCAGTCCCGGGGGCCGGCTTCTCGACCTTGTAGAGAAATGCCGGAGCGACCAGCAGCCGCGCGAGCGTCAGACGGATCGCTTCTTCGTGCGGAATCTCCTGCTCGCGGAGCCGGCCGTACAAGCCGCGCAGCTCAGCCATTTCGGCCTCCGTCAGCAGGCGGCGATAAACCCGGCCGGCAAACTGGAGCAGCGCATCGAGATGCACAGGCTCGGTGTCGATCAGCAACTTTCGGAAGGCCCGTGCCCGATCGTTGATCGGCTGCCTGAGTGGCTCGAAGACTTTTGGGTCGGCGTCCTGCGTGGCGTACTCCATCAATTGCGAGAAGGCATCGACGAGCGTCAGCGCGTCCTGGCTGTGATATCGCAATTCGTTCCAGAGCCGATCGAGCCGCGCGGTCTGGGCTTCATCGAGCATCAGGCGGCGGAGCTGGTCGTCTTCGCGATAGAAAAGCGTCAGCGTGACGACTTCATCGACCGGCACAATCTTCGTGTAGCACAGGGCGGCGGGGAACCAGTTTCGAAAATCTTCAAACGACTTCTCGAATCTCTGCCGCGCGGCACTCCCGTCGGCAACGACGATGGGCGACGCAAACGCCACACCGCGATTGTTCGACGTCCACGGACCGTTGGCATTCGTTTCAGTGACGGCGGTGGGCTTCAGTCCGGCAGCCGATTCGGGCTTCGTCGTCAGCACCTGGAGTTGAACGCTCCCTTCCGCGCCGGTCGATGCGTGCAACGTGCCGCTCGTCGCCAATTCGGCACCGGCGACCAGATCGGCCGGCAATCGAACTTCGATGACTGAAGGAGCGAGGACACACAAACTCGCCGCTTCGACCGAACCATCGCTCGCTCCGGCGGCCGATTTGCCGGCCGGATGCTTGCCGAACAGTGCCGGGTCGAGGCCATACGGTGAACCGGTTGCGTCCGCCGTTCCCGTCGGCTTAGCGGCGATCGCCTGCAGCGCCGCCGAAAGCAGCGGCCCGCCGAGCGACGTCAATTGCTGATAGAGAGCGATGTCGGGTGACTCTTTGGGAAGCGTTCCGACTCCCTCTTGCAGCAGACGCTGGAGAGACTCGGCGAGTTTTTGCTTCTCATCGACAGTGCCAGCCGATTGCCAGCGGGCCAGGAGCGACCCGGCCGGAATGACCTGCCCAGTGGAACCGCTGGTCGGCTCGGAGAAGAAATGCCAGACCTCCGCGTTGCCGAATCCATCCTTGTGCGGATTGCCGGCGAGAATGTCGGACGAGACGTCGCGGGCCAGATTCCATTCGTGGGAACCGTCGTGGAGCGTCAGGTCGATGGACGTCAAATCACAAGAATGATTGCCGTCGCGCGGGTCGACCGACAGCACGACGACATCCCCGGCCTGCACGGCAATCTTCTCGTGCGGTCCGATCGGAACGGCCGCCGCCCCCTTGCTGGTCCCCGTGGCGAGTCGCTGTCGCGTGTTGCCGCGGCGAAGCTCTAACGACCAGGCGACCCCGTTGCCGCACTCGGGATGCGCGTGCTGGAGCACTCCCTCGATCCGCAAAGTCGT
>JAGVKR010000146.1 GCA_020050375.1 Planctomycetales bacterium | reverse complement strand
GATCGGTTCGAGCAGCATCATTCCGGCGGCGTTGACTCCCTGGTGCACGCCATCGATCGCCGCCGCCTGAAACGCCACCTCAGCGTTTTCGAGTTCGCTGCTCTCGACTGCCACCACGGTGAATTTGACCTGAATCAGCGGGTATCCCAGCATTCCCGCCCCTTGGGCCGCATCGCGAATCGACTGCTCGACCAGCGTCACGAGCTCGGGCGCGAGGGCGTCGTGTTTCATCTCGTTTTCGACGATGACGGTCTCGGCTCCCCGTGCCGGCTCGAGCTTAAGAGTCACGCGGGCGAACTGCGTGACCCCCGCCGTGGTCCGTGAAAACTCGCCGGTGATCGTTTTCGTGGTGCGGATCGTCTCGCGATAGCTGACGCGCGGTCGGTGGACGCGGACATCGAGCTTGAAGTCGCGTTCCATCCGGTGGCGGATGACTTCGAGGTGCAGCTCTCCCATCCCGCTGATGATCGTCTGCCCCGTCTCTTCGTTGACGATCGCGCGGAAGGTGGGGTCCTGCCGGCTCAGCACCTGGAGCGTCTCGGCGAGCTTGCGGCGATCGGCGCTCGATTCAGGCTCGACCGCCATCGAGATCACCGGCTCCGGAAACGTGATGCTTTCGAGGGCGAGGGGATGAGCCCCGTCGCACAGCGTGTCGCCCGTGACGGCGTCCTTGGGGCCGGTGATTCCCACGATGTCGCCCGCTTCGACCGATTCGGCTTCGAGCTTCTCGCGGCGATCGGCCTGGATGTGCCAGAGCTGGCTGATCATCTCTTTCTTGCCGATCCGCGGATTGAGGGCTCGCGACCGGCTCTTGAGAACTCCCGAATAGACGCGGACGAAGCACAAGTCGCCGTGCGGGTCGGCCTGGATCTTGAAGACCAGTCCGCAGAACGGCTCTTTGCTCGACGGCTTGCGGGTTTCGTGGCCGTCGCCGCGCTTGGCGGTCGGGTTTTTGCCATCCACCGGCGGGCGATCGATGGGGCTGGGGAGAAAATCGCCCACGGCATCGAGCAACGGCTGCACGCCGATGTATTTGAGTGACGACCCGCAGAGCACCGGCTGCAAAACGCGCGAGAGCGTTCCCACGCGCAGCAGACGACGAATTTCGGACGACTCGATCGGCTGCTCTTCGATGTATTTCGCGAACACGGCGTCGTCGAGGAGCGCCACCTGCTCAAGCAGCTTGGCCCGCCATTCGTCGGCCAGGTCCTTGTGATCGGCGGGAATCTCGGCTGTATCGAACTTCGATCCCTTGGAGGCTTCGTCGAAGTACATCGCCCGCATCTCGATCAGGTCGATGATCCCGCGGAACGCCGCCGGGTCGGGCGGGGAGCCGCGACCGATCGGGATTGAAACGGCGACGGGGTTGGCTCCCAGCCGGTCTTTGATCTGCTGGAGCGTTCGCTCGAAATCGGCGCCGATCCGGTCCATCTTGTTGATGAAGCAGATCCGCGGGACGCCGTATTTGTTGGCCTGTCGCCAGACCGTCTCGCTCTGGGCCTCGACCCCTTCACGGGCGCTGAAGATCACGACTCCGCCGTCGAGCACACGGAGACTGCGCTCGACTTCGGCGGTGAAGTCGACGTGCCCCGGCGTGTCAATGATGTTGACCTGCCAATCCTTCCAGCGGCAGGTGATGGCCGCCGAATAGATCGTGATCCCGCGTTCCTGCTCTTCGGGATCGAAGTCGGTGATCGTCGTTCCTTCGTCAACGTCCCCCATGCGGTGCGAAGCGCCCGCGTAGAACAGGACGCGCTCCGTCGTCGTCGTCTTGCCGGCATCGATGTGCGCGATGATGCCGATGTTACGGATGTGGTCGATCGAAGGCATGGCGGGTCACCAGCCCCGGCTTACCACGCGAAGTGGGCGAAGGCCTTGTTCGCATCGGCCATGCGATGGACGTTTTCGCGCTTGGTCATCGCGGCCCCCTCGCGGCGATAGGCGGCCATCAGCTCTTCGGCAAGCCGCAGGTGCATCGGTCGCCCCTTTTTCTCGCGGCACGCTTCGAGCAGCCAGCGAATCGCGAGCGCCTGCTGCCGCTTGTTGTTGACCTGCGTCGGCACCCGGTAGTTCGCCCCGCCGACGCGGCGCGAGCGAACTTCGATCGAGGGGCGGATATTGTCGAGGGCCGACGTGAAAACATCGATCGGCGACTGGTCGGGAATCTTTTCGCCGATGATGTCGAGCGCCGAGTAGAACACCTTCTGTGCGACGGTTTTCTTGCCGCTCGACATCAGGCAGTTCACAAACTTCGACGCCACGATCGAGTGATACCGCGGATCGGGTTTCAGTTGCTTGGCACTGGCGGTCATACGTTGGGCCATCGTCGATTCCTCAATCAAATGCGGCGCTGTCTGCGGAAATTGTCGTGTTTATCGGTGGAAGGGCCAGTCTCGGCCGGCCCGGGTTCGGCATTCTACTGCGCTCGGAGGGAGCGCGGCCGGAGTCCCGCGAATTCGTGCGGAAACCGTCACTTCTTGGCCCGTTTTGCGCCGTAGCGGCTGCGGGCCTGTTTGCGGTCGGCAACCCCCAGCGTATCCAGCACGCCCCGGATGATCTTATAACGCACACCGGGCAGGTCGCGGACGCGGCCACCGCGAACCAGCACAATCGAGTGTTCCTGCAGGTTGTGCCCTTCGCCGGGAATGTAGGCGGTGACTTCCTTCCCGTTCGATAGGCGAACGCGGGCCACCTTCCGCAAAGCCGAGTTCGGCTTCTTTGGGGTGACCGTTTTCACCAAAAGGCACACCCCGCGCTTTTGCGGACACCCGTCGAGGACGGGGGTTTTCGTCCGGGTTTTCTGAATCACGCGCGGTTTGCGCACCAACTGATTGATCGTGGGCATGCCTGGAAACCTGAACCCGACTTGTGTCTGAACACTTGTGTCTGAACTAACGAACGGCTTGCAGCGCGGGCGAAACGTCGTCCCCCTCCGCGCAAGGGCGGAAACCAGCAATTTAGCCGCCAGCGGTGCGATGGTCAAGCGGATCGACCATGACAGGCGGCTCATTTTCCAAGATCGGGCGAGCCGCGGGCAGGTTCGATCGTCGGCGCAACCTCTTACAGGACTGCCTCGAGCGCGCGGACCGAGGCGTCGATCGTTCGCACCCTCCAGGCGTGCGCCAGGATCGCCTGACAGTGTGCACCCGCGTCGCTTGCAGTGTCTCGCATTGAAAATCTTCGAAAAACAAATCGACTCGCCGCGTGCGTGCCTTCTCGAGAGATTGTCACTTCTTCACAGATTGTTGCAGCGCTGCACGCGCCTTCGCGACGAATGATCCCGCTTGACCGTCGGTTTCGTACAGCTCGATGATTCCCTGCCAGATTTCGCGCGCCTCGGCCAGCTTACCGGCCGTCGCGAGCTTGTCGGCCCGATTCAGCGATTCTTCGAGAAGGCGGTCACGATCGGCCGGATCTCCGCGCTCTTTCTGCAAATCTTCGAGAATGCGGCCCGCCTGGCTGTATGTTTTCGCGTCATCGTCGCGTCCGTCGAGCAGTGATCGCAGGGCGACCAGCGTTCTTTCGGCCCGGGCGAAATCGCCGATATTGCAGAT
>JAGVKR010000637.1 GCA_020050375.1 Planctomycetales bacterium | reverse complement strand
CTGGCCGGGATGGTCGTCGGCCGCTCGGATTTCAGCCTGCGGGCCGCCTCCGAGGCCCTGCCGATGCGCGACGCATTCGCCGTGCTGTTCTTCGTTTCGGTCGGCATGCTCCTCGATCCGCGGTCCTTCATCGAACACCCCGGACTGATTGCCGCAACGCTCGCCGTCATCATGGTCGGCAAGCCTCTCGCCGCCTGGGGGATCGTTCTCCTGTTGGGGTATCCCTCGCGGATTGCCCTCGGCGTCGCGGCCGCGCTGGCGCAGATCGGCGAATTTTCGTTCATTCTCGCCAATCTTGGGCGGGATTTGGGCGTGCTCAACGAGGTCGCGACCAACACGCTGATCGCCGCCGCGATCATCTCCATCACGGTCAACCCGCTGATCTACCGCGCGGTCGGACCACTCGACATCTGGTTGTCTCGGTATCCCAGGCTGCGGCTCTGGAAAGGGAAACGCTCGCAGCGGTCGGTCGCGGCGGCGGATGGCCCAGACAGTTCGAGTGAGCTGCTGCGCCCGCTGCACAGCGCGGTCGTCGTCGGGTATGGCCCGGTCGGTCAGACGGTGGCCCGCCTCCTCCGCGAAAACCGGATCCAACCCACGATCATCGAGCTCAACCTCGACACGATCCGTCGTCTTCGCGCGGAGGGCTTCGACGCTGTGTATGGCGACGTTCGCCACCGCGACACATTGGGCTCTGCCGGAATCCAGACCGCGCGCAGCCTGGTTCTCAGTTCCGCCGGGATGGAGGGGAGCGCCGAGATCATCCGCCTGGCGCGCGAGCTGAACCCCGACATCCACATTCTGGCCCGCGCGAATTACGTGCGGCAGTTGGCATCGCTCCGCCAGGCAGGGGCCGACAGCGTTTTCTCCGGGGAAGGGGAAGTCGCCCTGGCTGTCACCGAAACGATCCTCCGCGAGCTCGGCGCGACTCCCGAGCAGATCGACCGCGAGCGGGACCGCGTCCAATCCGAGCTGTTCGGAGAATTTTCGCGCGCGGGTCAATCACAAACGGCGAACGGTGGATCGGCCGACACTGGTGCCGATCCAGCCGCGCCGCAGGTGAAAACCGAGCCGGAAGCTGTCTCTCCGAATCCGCCGCAGGCTCCCCCCACGGAGGGGGCCACGTCACCCGAAGGCCAGGTCGGTGAAGCTCAAGCATCGCGTCACGCCCCGCACACGTGATCTCGCTGCGGCCTGCACCCGGAACCTTTGCCCCGCGCTTCCGAGACTTGCGTTTTGATTGTTGCGGGAATCGAAATCCACTTTTCCGTCGCACCTGCGACCGGCGAGGTGATCGTCACGAAGCAGCACGTCAACTCCTTTCAACAGACCGATCTCAAGGCCATCCTCGACCGGATGGGGGTTGACTCGCTGCTGGTCTGCGGCGCGATGAGCCACATGTGCGTTGAAGGAACGACCCGGGCCGCCGCCGACCTCGGCTACCAGTGCCAGGTCATCCACGACGCCTGCGCCACATGCGATCAGGTGTTTGAGGGGCGCAACATTTACAGACTTGGCCGGCGAAATCGACAGACTTCTGATAGACGAGCAGTTTCTCGAAGGCGAATGGCATCAAGCGGGCCCGAAAAAAAAGAAAGGAGAGAGGAGAAAGTAGACCGCAGAAGAGCGGGCTGTGTCGCCGCTGCTCTACCTTCTACTTTCTCCGCTCTCCAGCTCTATTTGCCTTCGGCAAATGGCGGGGACAGGATTTGAACCTGCGACCTCGAGGTTATGAGCCTCGCGAGCTACCAGACTGCTCCACCCCGCGTCAGCATCACCGTGAAGGGATGCATTGCAGACCCGTATTGTATCGGCCGCGGAGCGCTCCGTCGAGAGCCGGGGACGGGAATTATTGACGTCGCTCTGGGATTTCAGACAAAGGGAAACGATCGAGGATCGAGGATCGAGGATAGAAAATACAAGATAGAACGGGGGCCGCAGACGCCATTCTCGATCCTCGATCTTCTATTCTCGACCCTCGATTCTCTCCCCCGCCGCCGGCTCCTCCGGCTTCTTCCCTCCGCCGGGGATCAGGCGATCGAGAATCCCGTTGACGAATTGCGACGACTGGGCGGTCCCGTAGCGTTTGGCCAGCTCCAGCGCTTCGTCGATCACGACCCGCGGCGGCGTATCGGTGTAGAGCAATTCGAAGGCCCCGAGCCTGAGAACATTGCGGTCGGTGGGGGCCATTCGTTTGAGTGACCAGTTGGCGGCGATCGCCTCGATTTTTGCATCGAGGGCGGCGCGGCTCTCCATCACGCCGCCGAACAGGCTCCAGGCGAAACGGGCCAGAGTTTCATCGCGGAGCCGCTCGACAATCAGCTCGCGGACGGTGTCGGCCGGGACGTCGGGGTTGAGATCCTGCTGAAACAACATTTGGAGGGCCATTTCGCGAGCCCGAGTGCGATGCGCCGTCATATCAACCGAAACCTTCGTGCCGCAATTCGAGGGCACGTGAAAAAACGAAAGAATCCAACTCTGTCAGTATCATCCCAAATCACGGGACGATTACGCAATGCCGATCACGAGAGCTGCCTGAGAACGCCGGCCATCTCGATCGCGGCCAGCGCGGCTTCGCTCCCCTTGTTGCACACCTTGCCGCCGGCGCGGTCGAGCGCCTGTTCCATCGACGAGCAGGTGAGAACGCCGAACAGCACCGGAACGCAATTCTCGATGCCCGCCTGCATCAGAGCTGCCGCCACCGACTGATTGATATACTCATGGTGGCTGGTTTCTCCCTGAATGACGGCCCCCAGGCAACAAACGGCGGCGAATTTTTTCGATTTCGCGAGTCGGTCGGCGACAATCGGCAGCTCGAACGAGCCGGGAACCCAGACGACGGTGACGTGCTTGTCGCTGACGCCGTGGGTGCGAAACGTCTCGAGCGCCCCTTCCAGCATTCGCCGCGTGACCAGCTCGTTCCAGCGCGCGACGACGATCGCATATTCTTCGTCGCCAGGGATGGGTTTGCCTTCGATGATTGTCATTGGATCCGATTAATGTGGGTATTCACGATCAAATTCTTCATGGGGACCGATCCAAAACCACGTGATCGTGTCGCCTTCAACGAGTCCGACTGCGCGATAATCACGAGTGATTCGCACGGACCAAAAGTGCGGATGTGCTTGTAACCGGTGAAAGTGCAATCCTGGATGCGAAGGATCGGCTTCGAACCGGCGATAAGCTTCGCGAGCGGCTCGCTGCACTGCTTGCGGAAGCTGTCGATATAGCCGCCAGAAGCGAGGAGAAGTCGCCGAATTCATAGGTCATCTAACTTCAGCGGGGTGGTTTTACCGGCGGCAATCTCCGCGCGAATCTCATCTGCTACTTTCTCAAGCCCCGGTCGAGGAGTCGGGTCATTGATAATCCGTTCCCACGGATCGTCTTCCAGTTCCGGAAAGACAACCAAAACGTCGATTGGCCCGTCCTCCGGCGCAGGCTCGGCCAATTGGACTTGTCCTTTCTCGAATCGTGCCTTGATCGCTTTCATCGCGTTCACCCGAGATTCATGCTGTTGAGGAATTCATCGTTCGTCTTGGTCCGCCGCATGCGGGTGACGAGCAGCTCCATCGCTTCAACCGGGTTCATGTCGTTGAGGACCCGGCGGAGAATCCACACCCGGCGGAGCTCTTCTTCGCCCATCAGCAGCTCTTCGCGGCGGGTTCCCGATTTGTTGACGTCGATCGCCGGCCAGATGCGTTTCTCGACCATCCGGCGGTCGAGGTGCAGCTCGGTGTTGCCGGTCCCTTTGAACTCTTCGAAGATGACTTCATCCATCCGCGAGCCGGTGTCGACGAGAGCCGTCGAGACGATCGTCAGGCTCCCCCCCTCTTCGACGTTGCGGGCGGCCCCGAAGAAGCGCTTGGGGTGCTGCAAGGCGTTGGCGTCGACGCCGCCGGAGAGGATCTTGCCCGAGTGCGGAACCTCGGTGTTCCAGGCGCGGGCGAGACGGGTGATCGAATCGAGGAAAATGACCACGTCGTGACCGAACTCGACCATCCGCTTGGCCTTCTCGATCACCATTTCGGAGACTTGAATGTGCCGGCTGGCCGGCTCGTCGAACGTGCTCGAGATCACCTCGCAGTTGACCCCCTTGACGTGCCGCTCCATTTCGGTGACTTCTTCAGGCCGCTCGTCGATGAGCAGCATGATCACGTAGGCGTCGGGGTGGTTTTTGATCACCGCCTTGGCGAGCTGCTGCAACAGAATCGTCTTTCCGGCTCGGGGGGGCGAGACGATCAACCCGCGCTGGCCCATGCCGATCGGGGCGATCATGTCGACGATCCGCGTGCTGAACAGATCCGGCCCCGCTTCGAGCCTGAGGCGTTTTTCGGGGTGCAGCGGCGTGAGCTCGTCGAAGGGGACTTTTTCTCCCAGGAGGTTCGGGTCCTGCCCGTTGATCGCCTCGACGCGCAAGAGGGCGAAATAGCGTTCGTTTTCCTTGGGGGGGCGAATCTGGCCGGCGACCGTGGCGCCGGTCCGCAGGCCGAACCGCCGAATCTGGCTGGGGGAGACGTAAATGTCGTCAGGACAGGGGAGATAGTGGTAGTCGGGGCTGCGGAGGAAGCCGAAGCCGTCCGGCAGAATCTCGAGCGTCCCGTCGCCGAACATCAGGCCGTTGAGCTTGGTCCGCTCTTTCAGGATCTTGAAGATCAAATCCTGCTTCTTGAGGCCGGCGTAATCGGTCAGCCCCTCCTTGCGCGCCTGGGCGAGCAATTGCTGCATCGTCATCCGCTGCAGTTCGGCGATGTGGATCTCCCCGCGTTTGATCTCTTCGTACCGATCGTCGACGCGCAGCTCGTCGAGCTTGGCGGGGTCGGCTGGGGCGTCTTCTTCGTCGTCAGCCTCTTCGAAGGCGAATTCGCGGTCGTCTTCCGCACGCTGATTCCCATCGGCTTCGAGGGCCGAAGATCGGGGCTTCTCGTCGACGTCGACGGAAGGAGCAGACTCCGAGGCGGAATCGGATTTGGACTGGCGAAGCTTGATCGGTCGCGACATGGCAGAAACCTTCAGCGGACAGGTGACGTGTTTGGCGGGGAGGGTCGTTGTTCGGGCCGGCGTGTCAGGCGATCGTGGAGACCGTCTGCGTGGTCGGACCTATGAGGGGTCGGGACAGTTCAGCTTTGATCGATCGGCTGCGGCGAAGGCCACAGCGGGGAGGGACGTTGACTCAGGAGGGTTCTTGCGATTCGAGTCGGGACACGATCGCTTCCAGTTGCGCGAGGGCGCGCGCCCCGCTTTGAGAATTGTCCACCACATCATCGGCCTCCATGCGTTTCCGTTCCGGGGGATACTGGCTTTGCTCGCGCGCCCGAAATTGTTCGAGTCTCCATCCGCGGCTTTCGGCGACGCGCTCGTATCGTTGTTCTTCGGTGGCGTCGACAAAAATCACGTGATCGCACAGTTGGCGCCAACCGGCTTCGAGCAGCAGGGCCGCGTCCAGCACAATCAATTCGATTCCGGGCTGCGATCGGGCCGCAGCAATCTCGTCAATCAGCCTTTCTGTAATGCGGGGATGAACAATCGCTTCCAACGCGGCCCGGGCCGCCTGAGGCTCCGAACCGGAGCCGAATACCAACTCACTCATGCGTCGGCGGTCGACTTCGCCGTTTGTGTCAAACACACCGTCGCCGAACACTCGGCGAATCTCCCGTTTGACGGGTTCCTCTTTCAACACCAAATGACCGGCAAGGTCTCCTTCGACAATCGCCACTCGACGTTTTTTCTGCAATCCTTTCGACAGAAAGCTCTTTCCCGAGCCGATCCCGCCGACCAGACCAATGACCGGAACTCTGTGACGAGCGGCTGTCACGCGGATTCACGCAGTTCAATGACTCAGTGGGAAATCAAACGGAAACCGAAGACGCGAACGTGATGTACAGTCAGGCGGGATCAAAAACTCGCTCGATCACCCGTGCGGGGCCGATGGAGCGGGTCGCAGTTGAAAGTGTGGGAATATCGGAACGGAAGCTGCCAGAAATTGAGAATTCGAACAGGAGAGGGTGGTTACGGTCGATCGTGCCACAGAATGGGTGGGATTGGCGCAACACCACGTAACTTCATGGATGATGCCTCATCGGCCCACGGTTCGCAAGGGTAAACCCGGAAGTTTCCCATTGAAACTGCTCCATTGTTCGCGGCGGCAGGCCATTCGGCAAGCCCCTTGGGGGGCGGAAAGGATTCGGGATTCAGGATTCGGGATTCAGGATTCGGGAT
>JAGVKR010000108.1 GCA_020050375.1 Planctomycetales bacterium | reverse complement strand
GGCAGCGCGATGACCGAGTGGCTACCTCTGTCGGGGGATTTCGGCCTGCTCGTCGCGTCGACCATTGTCGCCACGCTCGTATCGGAAGCGACGTCGAACACTGCTTCGGCCAACATCGTGGTCCCGGTGGTGATCGCCCTCGCCCAGGCGGCAGGAGTCGATCCACTCGCTCCGGCGCTCGGGGCGACAATGGGTTCGAGCCTCGGCTTCATGCTGCCGGTGTCGACACCATGCAACGCCATCGTCTACGGCAGCGGATATATTCCGCTGTCACGGATGATCCGTTACGGCGCGCTGCTCGATGTGGCGGGAGTGATTGTGGTGATCACGATAGTGCGACTGCTCGTCCCGTGGATTCGCTGATGGGGGTTTCCGCCGTGATGCTCTTCACGATCCAGAACCGCGCCCACGATATTTACCCGATGCGTAAGCGAGGAGGTGCGAGCGTCATTGTCACGCACTCCCTCGCTAGCGCTTCGGGTTATGATTGTCGGCAGGCGCCCTTGGCGACCACTTCAACAAGGGAGAACTCCATGTTTCGCTTATCGATCGTTGCGGCGAGTCTCGTCGCTCTCGTCCCGGCGCTGGCGCCGGCCTCCGCCCCGCCCAACATCATATACATCATGGCCGACGACCTCGGTCCGCACGACCTGGGCTGCTACGGCCAGCAGTTGATCAAAACTCCCCACATCGATCGGCTGGCGACCGAGGGAACGCGGTTCACCCAGGTCTATGCCGGCGCTTCCGTGTGCGCGCCTTCGCGCAGTGTCCTGATGACGGGGCTCCACACCGGGCACACGCGCGTCCGGGGGAATATGTCGAAATTCGGCGGGGTCATCGGCGAAAGCGGCGAAAAGGGACGCGTTCCCCTCCGCAACGAAGACCTCACCGTCGCCGAAGTCCTCAAACAGGCCGGCTACGCGACCGGCATCACCGGAAAATGGGGGCTGGGGGAAGCGCAGACGAACGGCATCCCCAACCTGCAGGGCTTCGACCAATGGTTCGGGTATCTCAATCAGAACACCGCGCATTCGTATTTCCCGAAGGCGCTCTGGCTCAACAAAGAGCCCTTCGACCTGCCGGGAAACAGCGATGGCAAGCGACAGCAGTACTCCCACGATCTGTTCACCGGCTTCGCGCTCCATTTCATCCGGGCGCACCGCGACCGGCCGTTCTTCCTGTACGTCCCGTTCACGATTCCGCACGGGGCGTGGGAAGTCCCTGATCTGGGGATTTATGCCGACCATGACTGGCCGAAGGGGGCCCGCGAGTACGCGGCGATGGTCACGCGGATGGACGACGACGTCGGACGGATTCTGACCCTCGTTGACGAGCTGAAGCTGCTTGATAACACAATCGTCTTCTTTTGCAGCGACAACGGCGGGCCGGCCCCGTTCGGCGAAACGTTTCACACGAACGGAGCTTTGCGCGGCAAGAAAGGCCAGGCGTACGAAGGAGGCCTGCGCGTCCCGATGATCGCCCGCTGGCCGGCCCACGTCCCCGTGGGAAAAGTCTCCGACGCTCCGTGGTACTTCGCTGATATCCTGCCGACATTTGCCGAGTTGGCGGGCGCGAAAGCTCCGGAACACCTCGACGGCATCAGCGTCCTGCCGACATTGCTCGGAAAAGAACAAAACCTCGCCGACCGGTTCCTCTATTGGGAACAGACCGGCGGCCGATTCGACCAGGCGGTCCGCTGGCGAAACTGGAAGGCCGTTCGGCTCGGTCGAGGCAACCCGCTGGAACTGTACGATCTCAAGGCTGATCCTTCTGAAACAAAAGACGTCGCGGCGGCCAACTTCTCCGTCATCCGCGAAATCGAGAACTACCTCAAAACGGCGCGGACCGACTCCGAAGAATGGCCCGTCGACGGAAAGCTCGTCTCCGGTGGAACGAAGTGACCCACCGAACGAGGGGACTGTCGATGGGATCTCTTCTGCTCCATGTAAAAATAAATAGAATGCACGGCCTGCGTATTCCAAGATGCGACAACTACGTTGCGTATCGAAAGGAATAAGTTGGCAGGATTATGCATTTCTCCCCATTATATGTGCAGCGTAAAATGTGGATTTATCGCCATAACCATATTGATTGAGACGAGATAGGAATGAGGCATGGACGTGCATGTCCGCGCGGCCTCGAACAACCGGTTCCGTGACTTTCGCCGTCGCCCGAAGTTGGGCACAATGACTCGCCCAATCGACAACCAGAATTACGAGTTGAAGCACTCCCCGGAGCCACACTATGCCCGAGTTTGACCCCGTCGCCCGATCACGCCCCGCCAGCCGACGCGGGTTCCTCAAGATGGCGTGTGCCGGCGGATTGACGCTCGGCCTGGGTCGGCTCCCCGTCGCGAGCGCGGCCGGTCCGGTGAAGCGAAACGGCAAGACCCATCTGAAGCTGAGCCTCGCGGCCTATTCCTATCGGGACTTGCTCGACCGCAAGGAAAAGCCGATGCACCTCGACGACTTCATCCGTCTGTGTGCCGACCTCAACCTCGATGGAACCGAGCTGACCAGCTACTACTTCCCGAAGGATTTTGGGGACGACTACCTGATCCACCTCAAGCAGCTCACATTTCGGCTGGGTTTGGATATTTCGGGGACAGCGATCGCGAACGACTTCTGCCTGCCGCCAGGGGCCGAGCGAGACAAGTCGCTGGCGCACACCCGCGAGTGGATCGACAAAGCTGCTCTGATGGGAGCTCCCGTCATTCGGATCTTCGCCGGCGGCGTGCCGAAGGGAGACAGCGAAGAAGCCGCCATCGAGCGCTGTGCGGCGGGGATCAACGAATCGCTGGAGTACGCCGCGAAAAAGGGGGTCTGCCTGGCCCTCGAGAATCATGGCGGGATCACCGCCACTCCGGAGCAAATGCTGAAGATCATCGCCGGGGTGAAGGAATCGCCGTGGTTCGGCGTCAACTTTGACGGGGGGAATTTCCGCGGGGCCGACCCGTACAGTGAGCTGGCCCGGATCGCTCCCTACGCCATCAACGCGCAGCTCA
This sequence comes from Planctomycetales bacterium, assembly GCA_020050375.1. Taxonomy (GTDB): domain Bacteria; phylum Planctomycetota; class Planctomycetia; order Planctomycetales; family Planctomycetaceae; genus SIAF01. The sequence continues at coordinate 4,684 of JAGVKR010000108.1, read as the reverse complement.
AGGTCGACCTCTACCCCGGCGGCAAGCATGTCGAGACCGACCTCGAACGGGTCGTCAGGATTCTCGCCGACGCCGGCTACCGCGGTTACATCGTGCTCGAGTACGAGGGGAAAGAAGACCCAGAGGTCGCCGTCCCCAGGCATATTGAAACCCTGCGGAAGATCCTCCGTGCAGTCGGTTGAGAAGGCCAAGGTCTGGTCTATTTTCCGGCGGCAACGCGCGACACAAAAAGCTGGTCCCCCATTGCCGGAAAATGAACCTGACCCCCTCGTGAGATTGGACGACCGTGGTCCTTAAGGCTCAAATGACAGGAAATCCAGATTTGCAACATATTGATGCATAATGAGATACGCATTGGGCCCCGCTCCGGGCGGTGTAGAGGTTGGCAAACGGGTTTTGGACGGCTACGATTCTGTCCCAACCTGAGGCTGGGAAGATTCAGACAACTTTGACGGTTCTTCAAAATGCGTAAAATCATCGACGCCCTCGAACAGTCGCTCCGCGCCGGTCAGCCGGTTGCGTACACGGCGCTGGTCGAAACACGTGGGTCGACCCCCCAGAAGGCCGGGGCGGCGATGCTCGTGTTCGCCGATGGCTCGCAAGCCGGCACGCTGGGGGGCGGGTGCGTCGAAGCCGAAGTCAAACGGCAGGCACTCCGCCTGCTTGATCAGGGAACGACCAACCTGGTCACGTTTCAACTCGACGACAACTACGGCTGGGACGATGGCCTGATCTGCGGTGGCCGGATGAAAATGCTCGTTGATCCGGTCCGGCCGGGACAGGACCTGTCGTACTTTGGCATTCTAAGCGGCTTGTTGCAGACCGGAACGGCCTGCACGGAAGCCATCGTTATCGATCCGGAGAAGGCGGGAGGCGGCCAGCCGGGTGATCGGTTTCTGTTTGACGCTGCCGGTCAGATGATCGCAGCTCGCGCTGCCGGTGAATTGCCTCCTGAGGTGGCCCTGCATTTGCGTTCGGTTGAGAAGCGGCCGCGGCCGTATGTGGAGCAGGGGGTCTCGTACCTGCCGTTTCTGCGGCGCTGCCGGCTGTTGATCGTCGGAGCCGGACACGTCGGCCAGAAAGTGGCACAACTGGCGGCGGAAGTCGATTTCGACGTCTGGGTTGTCGACGATCGCGAAGAATACTGCAATCCGACTCGGTTTCCGACGGCGAAAAGGCTGATCGTCGGGCCGGTCGATACGTCGCTCTCCGGGCTGGAGATCGATCATAACGCGTACTGTTTGATTGTGACGCGCGGTCACAATCACGACGAGGAGGCTTTGTACCACCTCGCCGAGACGACGGCCGCGTATGTGGGAATGATTGGCAGCCATCGTAAAATTCGACTGATTTTCGACGACCTCGTTGCGGAAGGGATTTCCCGCGAGGAGTTATCGAAAGTGCATGCGCCGCTGGGCCTCGACATCGGTTCGCAGACGGTCGCTGAAATCGCCGTCAGCATCGTGGCCGAGCTTGTGGCGCATCGCAATCTGGGGGGGATTCCTCCCCAGTACCGTCGTCCGAGCCTTCTGGAAGCAGAAATGCAACCGGAAAGCTCGGACAAGTCCGGGGTAACACGCCCCGCGGCGCGACCGTCGGAGTGACTACCGTCAATGTGGGTGCGGTGACGGTCGTGGGGGTCATTAACGCGAGTGGGTGTGTGGGTCAGTGAGTGGTCGAGTCGGAATGCCCTGCATCCCGGCTGGCGCTCGCGGTACGTGCAGTGGGTTGTGAACTACAGGCAGGCTGGGTTTTCAGGCTGGGGAAAGGGCTCCTTGCGAGCACCGGAAGTCGGCGGCCGGAGTCGGCCGTCTATGGAATGCAAGCTTCCGGCGAGTTTATCGTTCGACACCAGCTATAGGAGATTCAGCCATGAGGATGCAAACGCTGACCGGGATCGCATTGTTGTTGGCGCTGACGCCGTTTGATGTCAGGGCCGATGACGAGCGGCCCGATCCGCCTGATCTGGCCATCGCCATCCCCAACGTGCATGTGCCGGAGACACTTCTCCGGGACGCGGAGGAGGCGGCCAAGGCCCCGATGCGGAGTATCGGCGAGCTCGAGTGGCACACCAGTTACACCGCCGCTTTCAAGCAGGCCCGCGAAGAGAAGAAGCAGCTTTTCCTGTTGTTTCGCGACGAGCAGAGCTCAGAGAATTCACGGATTGTCGACATTTACGAGAACGAGGTGCTAGCGAGCCCCGATCTCGTCGAGCCGCTTTCGGAAGTTGTTCGCGTCGTGCTTCCCCTCGATGCGAAACGCCCCTTCCGGATTCCCGAATTGCTCGACCTGACGCTGATGAGCCATGCTTCGTTCAAGTACATGTACGATCGGCAGGGAATTGCTGTGATCGACCTGACCGATCCGGAATCTGAGCTGCACGGCCACGTTGTATCGGCTCACCCCTTCACGCCCGGTAAGCACTACACCGTTCGCAGCACGAAGATTGTGCTCGGACTGCCGACGGGGACGGTCACGCAACGGGCGCTGATTTATGCCGTTCGTTTGCATCCCGCCGCACCGATCAGCACGACCGACGGCAAGTGCCACGGTTACTTGTGCACGCAGGCGCGGAACAGCTCGAAGCTGATGGCGACCTATGAATCGGTGGGACACCATGACTGGTGGGTCCGCTATGGTGAGATTGCGACCAACACAGGCAAATCGGCGCAGGAAGTGGCGGCCATGGGGGGGAACGTCCACCTGATCGACGCGGCGGTGTTCGTCGTCGATCAATGGTATGGTTCTCCGGCCCACTGGGGCATCATGAGCGCGCCCGCTTCAATCTTCGGATACGACCTGGTCCGCGCCCCGAGCGGCAACTGGTACGGCACGGGAATTTTTGCCTACTGACCGCCGAACGCCGGATCGTCCGAACGGTGCTGTGGCAATGGAAAACTGCGGCATTGCAAGACGACTGCCCCGCGCATCTCTTTTCCTTCCCCCCCTCCCCCGGCGGGGGAAGGGCCGGGGATGGGGGGCGAACGTCAATTGACGTCCACGCGCAAACACATTGGCATTTCCGCGGAGCAAAGGAGTAACCGTCTTTGCTATCGCCGCGCCGACTCTTCACCGCCAGTTGTCACGCGGGGAATCGGCTGTGGCTCTCCCGCATCGCGGAAGCGGCCTTCTTTCAGGAAGCGAATGGTGTATTCCCGCGCTTCCGGGTCGGTGATCAGAAACGTGTGCAGGCGATCGATGACGGCGAAGTCGGCAGCGCCGGGCAGTCTCGTGCTCTCCACGCTGACCGTTCCGTCGTCGTCGCCGGGGATGAGCGGATTATAGCCCCCTTCGGTTCCACGGCCTCCGGCGATCACGCCGAACTCGAATTCGGGAACGGGGAGCGCGGCGACAAAGCCGTTGGGATCGCTCGTCAACTGTTGTCCGGCTGGGCCGAAGACGGCGCGAAACAGCATGTTTCGGCGAAACCGATCGGCCAGATCGGCCCCCAGGTTGGGCGTGGCGATCATCACCATCCGGCCGATCCGCGGGTCGGAGTGCTTGGCCAGATAGGCCCGTACGACAAGCCCTCCCATGCTGTGCACGACGAAATGAATCCGATCGATTCCCTCGAGTGAATCGATGACGCTGCACAGATACTCGGCCGATTGCGCAATGTCGACCTGCATGCTGGGGTAACTGAAGCTGAACGTCTTGAAGCCGTCCCGTTCGAGCTCCAGATGCCGTTTCAGTTTGTGCATCGACGCCGACGAGCGGGCCATGCCATGAATGAGAATCACCGCTTCGCCCGACATCGCGCCCAAACGGCGATCGGCGCGCACGGCCTCGAGCTTTTCGCGGCACAGGCTGTGCGTTCCCGAGGCGTGGCGATAGTCGTCGCCGTCCAGCAGCCGGAAATGTCCGGTCAGCACATTCTTTTGGATCCGCCAGTCGTGAAAATACTCGACGTCAGCCCAGAACTGCTTCCCCCCCAGCGTCTTGTTGGTCAGCGCGCGGCTCTTGGTGAAACGGGCTTCATCGGCCGAGGTCGCGGCGCCTTCCGGCTCGTCGGCGGTCTCGACTTCGCCCGCCCGGGACAGGCGCGCCAGCGGGGTCGTCAGCGTTGCTGCCAGGAGACCGACCTGCATCTGTTTGAGGGCATGCTTCCAGTTCCAGGAAACGAGCGTGGCATCATTTGACATAGGGGATTGCAGAACTGGCGTGGAAAAGCGGGATCTTGCCCGGAAACCGAACTTCGCACACAACTGCGGCCCGCCAATAAGCCGGGTTATAGCACGATTCCGCCATTTCCCAAGAGGAGTTTTGAAAGCGTATGTTATAATTCGCGCATCGCACCTCCGGGAGTCTCCGACATGTCCGTGGCGACGAACGAATCGGCTCAACCGCTTTCTTCCGGGGAATTCGAATTCACCGACCCCGAGCGCTACGACGACGTCGAGCGCAAGCAGCAGCGGATGGCCGAATTCCTAGGTCGCAAGCAGTACGACGGCGTCCTGCTCCTCAAGCCGACGAACTTCGCCTGGTTCACCTCCGGCGCCGACAGCCCCCGACAGGGAGGCGATCTCTCGACAGCCGGGCTGTTCATCACCCCCGAGGCGCGGGTCGTCGTCGCCAACAATGTCGACGCCACGCAGTTGTTCGACAAGCAACTGGGTGGGTTGGGATTCCAGTTGAAGCAGCGCCCCTGGCACGAAGACCGGCACGTGCTTTACAGCGATTTGTG
>JAGVKR010000409.1 GCA_020050375.1 Planctomycetales bacterium | reverse complement strand
GATGGTTACGTCGACAACCTGACGCGCGACTACTACAAGTTCACAGCGACGGCCGGCCAGAGGGTGTCGATCGAAGTGTTGGCCCAGCGTCTGGGTTCGCCGCTCGACCCTATGATTCGCCTGCTGGACGCCAAGGGACGCGAGCTGGCCTACAGTGACGACGCGCCCGGTGTCGGTTCCGACTCGATGCTGACGCACACATTCAAAGACGCCGGCGAGTATGTGATCGAGGTCCGTGACATTCGCTTCCAGGGGAACGGCAATTTCCAGTATCGTCTGCGAATCGGTGATTTCCCCTGTGTGACAACGGCCTTCCCGATGGGGATTCAGCGAGGCGTTTCGGCCAGCCTGGCCTTTGCCGGCCCGACCGCCGCTGAAGCCCAGGCGATCCCCGTGAACGTCGCCGGTGATTCACCGTTGAACTGGCTGAATGTCGGCGCGAAAGCGGCCGGAGGAAAGAGCAGCGGATTTGCGGTTGTCGCCCTGAGCCAGGGGCCCGAGGCCGTCGAAGTCGAGCCGAACAACGAGGCAGCGCAGGCCACGCGCGTCAATCTGGGCGCGGGTCTCAACGGCCGATTCAATCAGCCGGGAGACGTCGATCGGTTTGTGTTCACGGCGAAAGCGGGACAGCGGTTCGTCTTCACCGGTGTGACGCGGACTCAGGGTTCCCCCAGCGACCTTTACCAGCGGCTGCTCAAGCCCGACGGTGGCGAAGTCGCTGCCGCGGACGACACAGGCGCGGTCGAAGGAATCATCGACTATACGTTTCCTGCGGATGGCGATTACACGCTGGTTGTCGAAGACCTGCATCGCCACGGCGGATTCGAATACGCCTATCGCATCGCCGTCGCGGCCTTTGAAGAGAAGTTCACGCTTTCGGCTTCGGCCGACACCCTCAATGTTCCCGCGGGGGGGCTGGCCACGGTGACGGTAACGGCGGTCCGCGGCAGCTTCGCTGGCCCAATTGGCTTGTCGTTACTCGACGCTCCCGAGGGAGTCGTCGCGACTCCCGCCGTCATCGGGCCGGGCGTGGCGTCAACGATCATGACCATCTCGTGCGCCCCGAACGTCCCAGCCGGCAAAGTCTATGCCGTGCGGATCGCGGGGACGGCCCAGGCGGGACAAACAGCGTATCAGGCGATTGCCTCAGTGACTGACGCTCAGAAAGCAAGCTTCAATGGGTTGCTGTCGCCCCCCCCCGCTTTGTCGCAACTGGTCGCCCTCGGCATCAGCCCAACGCCGCTCTTCGCCCTCAAGACCGAAAAATCCGAGATCGTGTTCGGCAAGGACCTGTCGGCAACCGTGAAAATTCAGGTCGCGCGAACGGGAGACTTCGCGGAAGAGATCGCATTGGCGTTGCAGCCGGCGCCACCCGCGCCGGGAGCCCTTCCGCCGGGTGTGACGGCAGCGCTCAAGCCAATCGCCAAAGGGACGAACGAGATCGAAATTGTTTTCTCGGCGAACGCTCAAGCGCCGCTCGGGCAATTCAGCGCCGTCTTGTTGGGGACTGGCAAACAGGGGAATGTGACCGCCGTTCAGCCGATTCCGGCACTGTCGCTGAACCTGCAGGCCCCGTTCGCACTCAAGCCGGACTTTGCCGCGGCAAAGGTCGCCAAGGGTCAGGCTCTGAAGGTCAAAGTGACCGTCGAGCGCAATCCGGCATACGCCGGTCCGGTCACGCTGACATTCCAGAACCTCCCCAAGGGAGTCACCGCGTCGGAAGCCATGATTGCCGCCGATCAGAAGGAAATCGAAATCACGCTGACTGCGGCCGCTGACGCGGCCGTCGGAGAAGTCAAGAACGTCGTCGTTCAGGGAGAAGGACTGAGCGGAAAGGCCAAAGTGACAGCGGCGGCGGCACAAACGGCATTGACGGTGGAATAGACTGCCGGTAATCGATTTCACCCTTCGGATTCCGGATTGAACGGGAACGCCGGTTAGGTAATTGTCGAAGACTGGAAGAGCTGAACTGCCAACCTCCGATCAGGCCGTCGCAATCGCTGCTGGCCTGGTCGGACCTGTAGGAATCGTGACGATAATTTGCTCTCTCACCGTGCAAACGGCGGGAACGACTGCTATAACATATAAGCGGATGTGAATCGCTTCAGCACACGGACGAACCCCAACGACGTCGTGGAACAGTTCCGAGAACGGAGATCACAGACCATGCGATACGCGGCAGCGAATCGAGCGTTTCGGTTAGCCCTGACATTGACGACATCCGCGGCCTTGACGGCCTCGATGGCCGACTGGCAGGGAACATCTGCCAGTGCCGCAGACAAACCCGCTGCGGCCGCGGCGATTCCGGCCGTCGCCGTGGGCGAACCGGCGACGATCAGCATAGCCCCCGAGACATTCGTCCTCTACGGCTCCCGCGCTCGTCAGCAACTGGCCGTCACCGGGCAGTACCCGAACAAAGATCTCCGCGACCTGACGCCAAACGTCGAGCTCGTGTCCACCGCCCCGCAGATCGTGCGAATCGAAGGAAACATTGCTTTCCCCGTGGCGAACGGGGCGGCCGAAATCATCGCGGTCGTCGCCGGCAAAGCGGCGAAAGTTGCCGTCACGGTCAAAGGAATGGAGCTGCCCGACCCGGTCAGCTTCAAGAACGAAACACTGGCGGCCCTCACCAAAGCGGGTTGCAACATGGGAGCGTGCCACGGCTCGCCCTCGGGCAAAGGGGGCTTCCGCCTCTCATTGCGGGCCTACGACCCGGTCCTCGACATCATGACGTTGCGGTCGGAATACTACGGTCGTCGCACAAACACCGTCGCGCCCGACGAAAGCCTGCTGCTCCGCAAGCCGCTGATGGAGCTGGCTCACGGCGGTGGCCGCCGTCTGAAGAAGAACGATCCCTCACACCGCATCCTGCACGACTGGATCGCCGAGGGCCTGCAACTCGACAAACCCACCGAGCCCGACGTGGTGAAAATCCAGGTCCTGCCGGAGAACCGCGTTTTCCAGAAGGAAGGGAGCCGTCAGCAACTGATCGTATTGGCTCATCTGACCGATGGCAGCGTTCGCGATGTGACGTCGATCGCCTGCTACTCGTCATCGAGTGAATCGGTGGGAAAAGTCAACGACGATGGGCTGGTCGACAAGGTCTCCCGCGGCGAGACGGCGATTCTGGCCCGATATCTCGACAAGATGGCCACCTCGTATATCACGTTCCTGGAAGATGTTCCGGGCTTCGCCTGGAATAATCCTCCCGAGAAGAACTTCATCGATTCACTCGTCGACCAGAAGCTCAAGACGCTGCAGATCGTCCCGTCGGAGATCTGTACCGACGAAGAGTTCGTCCGCCGGGCTTATCTCGACGCGACCGGCCGGCTGCCGACCGTCGAAGAATCGCAGGCATTTCTGGCCGAACCGAGCCCCGACAAGCGCGATCGGCTCGTCGACCAACTGGTCGAAACCGACGACTTCGCTGCGTTCTGGACGCTGATGACCGGCGACGTCCTGCGGGCCAACAGCAAAAAGCTGAACGCGACGGGCGTGCAGAAGTTTCGTCTGTGGCTCTATGAGTCGATCCGCAACGACAAACCGCTCAACGAGTTCGCCCGCGAGCTTTTGACTGCCAGCGGCAGCGTCTACCACAACCCGGCCGCCAACTACTGGAGGGCCAGCCGCGATCCGCAGGACGCGACTGAGACCACCGCCCAGTTGTTCCTCGGGATTCGAATTCAATGCGCGAAGTGCCACAACCACCCGTTCGAGCGCTGGACGCAGGACAACTACTACGGAATCGGCGCGGCATTCGTCCGCATCGGCCGCAAGCCGGGCACCCAGGCTAACGACGAGGTGGTGTTCGTCAGCAAAGGTGGCGAGGTGACGCAACCCCGCACCGGGAAGCAGATGAAAACGCACCTGTTGCTCAAGGGCGATGTCGACGTTCCCGCCGAGCAGGATCGTCGGCAGGTCTTCGCCGAATGGCTCACCGCTCCGAGCAATCCGTTTTTCGCCAAGGCGTCGGTGAACCGAATTTGGGGTCAGTTGATGGGGCGCGGAATCGTCGAGCCGGTCGACGACTTCCGTGACTCGAACCCGCCGTCGAATGCTCCGCTGCTCGACAAGCTCACTGAGGAATTTGTGAAGAACGGGTTCAGCCGAAAATGGGCTGTCAAAACAATTATGAAGAGCCGGACGTATCAGCTCAGCTCACGGAAGAATCAGTTCAACGCCAACGACGAGATTTACTTCTCGCACGCCAACACCCGGCTGTTGTCTGCCGAGCAGTTGCTCGACGCGATTTGCGCGGTGACGGCTCTGCCCGAAACGTTCCCCGGCGCCCCGGTGGGCACGCGGGCGACCGAGCTGAGCGAGCCGCCCGCCGATCATTACTTCCTGAAAATCTTCGGCCAGCCGCAGCGCGAAATGGCCTGCCAGTGCGAGCGTTCGAACGAATCGAACCTGTCGCAGGCGCTGCAGATGATCAACGGTCCGGTGGTCCACAACAAGCTCCGTGACGCGGGGGGCCGCATCGCCAAGTTGATCGCCGCCAACAAGTCGGACGATGAGATCATCAACGAGTTGTACCTCGCAGCGCTGGCCCGTAAGCCTGCCCCGACCGAGTTGGAAGCGGCCAAAAAGCACATCGCCGGCAACACCGATCGCAAGCTGGCGATGGAAGACATCGGCTGGGCCCTCTTGAACTCGAAGGAGTTC
>JAGVKR010000664.1 GCA_020050375.1 Planctomycetales bacterium | reverse complement strand
GCCACGCTCGCGGGTTGGCTCCGACTGCGGGTTTGTTCCTGCGAAGGAGTGACACGCTAGAGCCCGTGACCGTCGGTGTCGCTTTGACCCCGGCACCCGCGTGGCCCCGTGGCCGGAGACGGGGCCACGCTCGCGGGTTGATTCCGGCCATGCGTTTGATCCCTTGAAGGAATGACACGCCGCATCCCGTGATCTTCGGCGCCGCTTTGACCCCGGCATCCCGCGCGACGCAGTCTCATGTCGCCTTAACCTGATGCGGCGGGAGCTTTCAGTTGACGGGCCCAGTCGGTGTTCTTGAACTCTTCGCTTTCGAGCTTGTCGCGCAATTCGGCGGCTTTCGCTTTTTGCCCGGTTTTTTCGAAGAGGCGCGTCAGGTGAAACAGGGCCTCGGCCTGCAGCGGCTTTTCGGAGGCAAACAAAACGTCGACGTGCAGATACGCGAAGAGGGCCTCCTTGTCTTTCCCCTGTTCGCGCAGGCAATCGCCGAGCCGCACGTAGGCTTCGGCCATCACCTTGGCGTTGTCGGCATCGGCTTTATCGATCACCTCTTCGAGCAGCTTCTGCGCCTCGTCGTGCTTTTTCTGTGAAATCAAGACCTGCGACTTGCCGAGCATTGCCTCCTGCCGCTGCGACTCTTCCAGCCGCCCCTCGGCCGACTGCCCGATCACGGCATCGAAGGCGGCGAGGGCTTCGTCGGATTTGTTGTCGGCCTGCAACAGCCGGCCGATGGCGATCTTCGCGGCGATCTGCGATTCCTTCCAGGGGGCCTTGGCGAGCGTGTCGAACGCCGACTGGGCTTTCACGAAATCTTTCTTCGCGAGATAGAGCCGCCCCAGAAGGCCGACCGCTTCATAGAACCGATAATGATCGCCGTGCTTCGAACGGAACTCTTCAAGCTTCTTGATCGCGTCGTCGATGCGCGCAGGGTCGGTGAGGGCCAGCCGGGCGTTGGCACGGGTGATCCCGTATTCAAGGTCGATCTTCGAGAGCGGGTTCGGGGCTTTACTGGACTGCAGCATCTTCTGGTAGCTGTCGAGCGCCCGCTGATAGCGTCCGCCGGCGTCGTCGCTGCGGGCCAGATTCGCTTCGGGGGGCTCGCCCGTCCAGGCGATGCTCTGGACCTCGTTGGCCGGGATCTTGAGCGTCTCTTCTTTCGGGGACTTCACCTTGACGGTGACTTCGGTTTTGCTGACTTCGGTGACATCGCCGGAGATCGGCTTGTCGCGCTTGCGGGTGATGCTCTCGGCTGCGCGGGCTGTCGCACCAGCCAGCGAGGCGGCGACGAACAGGCAGACGATCATTCGGATGTTTGGGAACATGTGCGGCTCGCTCCTCGATCTTAAAATCAACGCGAATCCATTTCGTGTGGACTGAAGTCCACACTACAAGTTGTCAGTCGTTTTCACGCCTTCGACCGGGTCGATGGTTTCTTCTTCACAGGCAGTTCCAGCTCGACATCGGATTGATAGCGCTGAAACGCCGGCGGTTTTTGTTTGCGGAGGAACGCGAACCAGGCCGTCGCGCCTCCCCCCGCGAGCACGACCAGCCCCAGCAGGATCCATGTCAGGACGCTCCCGCCCTCGGATTTCGACTTCGCGGCGGGAGAACCCGCTTTCCCCTTTTCGGAGACTTTGACAGCGGCTTTCTTCTGCCGGGTTGCGGTTGCCTTAGCCTTGGACGCGTTCGCTTCCCCCGGGCTGCGCCGCGCGCGTTTGTCGAGGTCGACGATCTCGGTTTTCTGAAGACCGGCGTCGACCATTTCCCGCTGAATCTGGCGATAGAGGCTGTTGAATTTTTCCCACGTCTCGCCGCCGCCGAGCTCGGGATTGAGCTTGGCGGTGACCATCAAATCGGCGTGAGCCCGCTCCAATAGCTCCGAGCGGCTCTTGCCCGACGCCTGGCTGAGCGCCTCGTGCAGCCGGCACCAGGCGACACTGTACCGGGCGTCGAGATATTGCTGCCGGTGCTCGGCGTTGTTGCTGGTGGCGTTGGTCAGGCTCGTGTCGAGGCGCTGGGCGATCCCCGACCAGCCCCAGACCAGTTTTTGCTTCTTCTTCGAGTGCTGATCGCCGTCGATCGCCAGGCCCCACTTGTCGCGATCCGCGGGGCCGCCGCGGGAGGCCCAGTCCTGGTAGAGCCGGGCCGCTTCGATCTGGGCGTCGAGCGCCTTGGGATGCTCCTTGAGAATGACGTTCACCAGCTTGCGACCTTCTTCGAACGACTTCTGCCGCCGCAGGCACATCACTTTGCGAAGCTGGACTCCCGTCAAGGCGTCGCGCGGCGCGTAGCCGGGGCGCTTGGCCTCTTCGTCAAGAATCGCCTGCAGGGCCGAGATCGACTTGGAAAAGTACCCGTCGGACTTGGCGGAATCCCCCGCTTCGAGCCCTTCGCCCAGCGCGCGGTACGTCTCGGCGACCCACATCAGGCTGTGATAATCCTGCCCTTCCTTGCGGCTCGACATGTCGTCGAGAAATTTCTCGAACGACTTGAGCACCTCGCCCAGTCGCGGATCGTTCGCGGCCTGCAGGCGTTTGACTTCTTTCTCGAGCTCTTTGCCGAGGTCGAGAAAAATGCGGGTGAGGGCCGCGCCCCCGCCGGCGGCCCCTTCGATGCTCTCCAACTCTTTCATCTCGGCCCGCGCCTTGTCGAGATCCTGGATCCCGACGTACGACCGCAAGATCTGCTGGTGGGCGAAGCTGGCGAATTCGCGGCTTTTGATGTTGGGTTTCGGCGGACGCTTTTGCTCGTTTCCGTCGGGTGCTGAGACTGCGGCGACCACCGCGAGCGGGCCTTCGGTGAGCTGCGCCAAGGCCCCCTTGTAATCGCCGCTGCCGTTGAGGATCTGGCCGTAAGTCAGCTTGGCCTCGCTGAGCTTGGCGAGCTTGGCCGGCTCGACCTGGGCGACGTCCTTGGGCAATTGCGACTCGTAGCGCGTGATCGCATTTTGCAGGATGCTGCGGGCCTGCTTGACCAGCTCGTCGAGCTGGTCGGGCGGTTTGCGATCGGCTTCGGGGCGGATCGATTCTTCGAGATAGTTGACCCAGAACGCATTCCCGGCGGCCAACTGGGCTTCGAGATGCTGCGGAGCCGATTCGGGAACCTGCAAAAACCACTTTGCCGCCTCGGCGGGTTGTCGCAACTGGCTGAAGAACGCCCCGAGATTCATCCGCGCGTCCTGGGCCTTGTCGCTTTCGGGCCAATGCTCGGTGATGAAGTTGCAGATGGAAATGATCCGCTGGACGTCGGAGGAGCGGTCGCTTTCGGAATTCCGGTTGTAGGCCTGGATATGCGCCGCCTGGGCGAGATAAGCCGCTTCGAGGGCCCCGTCGGGCTGCTTGTCGACGTACTTGCGGGCCACGAATTCCGCGAGGATCGCCGACTCGTAGCTGTAGTCGCGGAGACTGTAATAGGAGTACGACAGAAAATAGCGAACCCGGTTGATGTCTTTTTCGTCGTCTTTGGACGAGGCCAATTGCAGCGCCAACCGCAGGACGCGAACGGCTTCTTTCAGAACAGTCTGCAGGTCGGCGACCTGCTTGTCGCGCTCGGCGCCACTCGACTCGGCGATCGCCTTGTTCCGGTTGCGGATGTCCTCGATTAAGGTCCGTCCGGTGCCGAAGGCGGTTGCGAAATCTTTCGGATCGCCCGGCTCGCGGTCGAGGGCGACCATCAGCCGCTGGATCATCGCCGTCGAACCGTCTTTGTACTCCCCGGGAAACTTATTAATCGAACGTGCCGTGGAAAGCGCCTGTTGCAGCAATCGATTCCGCTCGGCATCCAAAACCCCTTCCTTGCGGGCGAGCAGCTCTTCGACGCGGACCATTTCCCATTGGATTCCGAGCCCGTTGCGGGTCGAGAGGGAGCTGCGGTTCTCCTTGACCCATTCCGCCGCCGTCTGAGCGACGACCTGATAGTCTTTGCGCTTGTCGTGGTTGAGGCAGATCAGCTTGAAGAGCAGCACGCGATCCTGCAGGTTCTTGAGCGCGCCGGTCGGCTTGTCGCCGCCGTGCCCCAAAAGCTCGTCGTAGATGCCAATCGCCTTGGTGATGTCGTCCTGCTCTTCGAAGCATTTTCCCTGGAGCATGCGGGCGTGCAGCCCGGCCACCAGGCTGCGGTGCCGCGCGTGGATCTGCTCGAAGGCGTTCGAGGCGTCGGTGAGCCGTTTGCGGTTTTCGGTCGAGCCTTTGTCGTAGGTTTGGGCCTCTTCGTAGATCAGGATGGCCAGGTTGAGCTGCGTTTGAATCCACCTGACGTAGGCTTGCTCGCGGGCGTCGTGGCGGGCCTTATCGGTTTTGGGGATGAACTTGTCGAACTTTTCGTACTCGGTCTGGAAGCGGTCGTGCGCCGCCTGAAACATCTGGCGGGCCTCGGCGAAATAGCCGCGCGCCTTCTTCTGAAAATCAGCCTTTTGCGCGGCGTTGTTGGGGGATTTTGACTGGAGGACTTCGACTTTTCCCTTGCCGACGTAGACCTGGGCCAGCTCGCTGTTGGCCTGTGCGGCCTGCGGGTGGTTGGGGCTGGCCTTGAGAAACTGTTCGAGGTAACCGCGGGCCTGGTCGAGCTGCTTTCCCTGCGCTTCGGGATTGCGAATGTTGCGGGCCCCGTCGAGGAGCGTGAGGGCCTTCTCGTAGGAGAGGACCTCTTTGACCTCCGAGGGGATCCCGGGCCGCTGTTCGAGCTCTTCGAGGTACTGCAGCGCCAAATCGTGATAGTCGCGATCGCGGAGCCCCTTGACGAATTCCAGATAGGGCTCGACCGCCCCCAGCGGGGCGACAAACAGCAGCAAAATCCCCAGGGCGGCGGCGAAGGGCCAACGCAATGTCATGAGTGGTCTTCCGTGGCAGAGATGCAGGTCTGACAGATTCAACCATATCCCCCCGAGAGGGGCATGGCAAGAAGCGCGCCCCGCTTGGAGTCGCTCGTAGTCCCGGCTTGAGCCGGATTACGCTGTGCGAGCGATGGTGGCAATGTTACGCACGGACTAACAGTCCGTGCTACGTGGACGAGGGAGCCCACGGCAACCAGGAGCGAGATGATCAGGTGGCCGATGCCTCCCTGCTCGCTGCCGGGGCCAGTCTTTGGATAGCGGCGGGGATCGAGCTTGGGCGGTGGATTGTGTGAG
>JAGVKR010000148.1 GCA_020050375.1 Planctomycetales bacterium | reverse complement strand
GCTGGCCACGAAGGAAAAAGGCGAGCGAGCCTACAACGAAGCCGTGAAGCAGCTCTGCGCCTTCGTCCGCTACTTCCACCCCCGCCCCAAAGACCAGCGCCGCGAGCTGCACCGAAAGCCCCCCACGATGCCCATCCCCTGGGGCCAACGCTCGCACGGCGAGAACGATTAGCGCCGCGCAGTTTCAGCGCTTGGGACGTGCTCTGCCGAAACAATCGTGTTGGATGCCGGGCGTTGGGTGCCGGGGTCAAAGCGGGAAAATTAATTTCAGCCCGATCGCAATCCGCCGCGACGATTCGATGCGGTGGCTGACTGGCATACTCCGCGAGCGTGGCCCCGTCGAGCGGGCGAAAACGCGCGTTACGCCGGGCGTCTTGCGCACCCGACGGGGCCACGCTCGACAATCCCGCAATTCACCCTGTAGCACAATCCGTTCGCTAATTTGCCGATTATGATTCTGCCAGCTTTCCCGCTTTGACCCCGGCACCCGGCATGATCGCGCAGGCGATTCACTTAGGTCCCTTTCTGCGGGACTCCTCCCCTCCCTCTCTTCCACTCTGCAACCCTTTATCTCTTCAACTCTCGCCGCACCGTCAGCCGAGCATTTCCTCCCGCACGACCCCCTCCCCCGCAACCGGCAGCGGCCGGCCTTCGAGGTTCGGGACCAGCGTGTGTGCGTCGATTCCCAGGAGGTGCAGGGAAGTCGCGAGAATGTCTTTCGGAGAAACCGGCGTGTCGGCGACTTCGCCTCCGGTGGGGTCGGTCGCGCCGACCACTTTGCCACGGGCGATCCCGCCGCCGGCCAGCGCTACCGAGTAGGCCCGCGACCAGTGGTGCCGCCCCGCCCCGATCGGCTTCGAGTCAATCTTCGGCGTTCGCCCATGCTCGCTGATCCACAGCACGAGCGTCTCGTCGAGCAGCCCCCGCTGTTCGAGGTCGAGGATCAGCGCCGAATAGGCCAAGTCCATCCCCGGCAGCAAATATTCCTTGAGCCGTGGATAATGATTGGCGTGCGTGTCCCAGGCGCAGCCCGCGAAGATTTCGTAGGCGTCCCAGAAAACGGTCACGAACCGGCAACCCGCTTCGACCATCCGCCGCGCCGCCAGGCACGACTGGCCGAACAGCGTCATCCCGTATCGTTCACGGACCGGCGCCGGCTCGCGGGCCACGTCGAGCGCCCCGTGCAGCCGGCTCGACGTGAGCAGCGAGAAGGCCGTGTGGCGATGGCGATCGTAATTCTGCGTTCGCGGGTCGCGGTCGAGGCGCAACCGCACGTCGTCAAACTGGTCCAGCAGCGTCCGCCGTCGATCGAGCCGATCAAGCGTGAAATCATCCGGCAGCCGGGCATTGTCGGAAACGATGAACCGCCCCTCGGGGGTCAGGCCGGCATAGGGGTCGCTGACCAGCTTCGTCTGTGCGTCGCTGAGCTTCGGGCCGATCTTCGTACCCTTTCCGTCAAACGTCGGCCAGAACGGATCGTGTGCCTGCCCGAGAAACGCCGCATACGGTCCGGCCAGCGGCGGGAGGTCGCTTTTCGAATTGAGGAGCCATGGCAAACCGATGTTGCGCGGCATGCCGTCGGGACTGGCGGCCCCCCGTCGCTGATCGACATAGTCGACAACCGAACCGATGTACGGCCAGTGCCGCGGATCGCGCGGCCTCGTTTCGAGCGAGACGTCGTAGTCGGGAATCCCGCTCGTCGTGTAGGCGACGCAGTGAAGCGGGTAAGGATGCGTCACCGAACGGACGACCGTGACCCGATCCATGATCGGCGCGAGGCGCGGCAGGTATTCGCAAATATTAAGCCCCGGCACGCTGGTCGGGATCGACTTCATCTCCCCTTGGATTTCCGCCGGCGCTTCAGGCTTGGGATCGAATGTTTCATGCTGCGGCGGCGACCCATACGGAAAGAGCAGGATGCACGCCTTGGCCTTGCCGAACCCGGCCGTCTGCTTCTCCGCCGCCCCCTGTGCCTCGCGCAGGCGGAGCATGTCGGAGAGCCCCAGCCCGAACGCCCCCAGCCCCCCCAGGTGCAACAACTCGCGCCGGGTCAACCCGTCGCAAAGTTTCGTTGCTGAACCGAGGACGCGCAGCATGGCAGCCCCTGTCGTGCCGGCCGGAACACTTCTCAGCGGATGCGGTGCATGCTACTCCGAGCGGCGGTGGTCGTCCATAAAAATGAGAAATTCAAAAATGTGTGCAGTTGCACATTTTTGAAATTTAGGCAACTTGGCGACACAAAGCATAAAACGGTCGCGAGTCTCGATTGTGCAGACGGACGACGAACATGTCTGAACGACGTGCGTGTCCGCATCGTCCGCCCGAGCAACGATGTTTCCGCGAGGGCATGCCCCGGCAACCAAAAGCAGAGCCGTCACGTACGGAAGCGAATGGCGCATCTGAAACCTCTGGGGAATACCGTGGCTGGCGCAGAAGGCCGCAGACAGGCCCGGAAGAAATGATACCGCGAGACAGGCCAATTGTCTGATGGATCGGGAAATCACCCATCGGGCGGTCAGACATCGGGGTCTGGTCTTTTTTCCGGCGAGCGAGCGCCGCCCAACAGAAATACCGTTACCGCCGGAAAACGGACCTGACCCCCTCGGCGCGTCTGACCCCCTCGGCGCGCAATCCGTTCAATCAGACGCGGCCAACTTCACAACCGGCTTCTGGCTGTTGAGTATCGCGGGCATGATTGCCACTTGTACCAAGGATCGGATTGGTCGCCGATTCACGCGGACGGATTTGGAATCCGTCCTACGTGCGAAAATCGATCGTCTCAATTTTATCGGGGCTCAGCGTGAAAACGGAGCTAGCGATGGCGGGCGTCGATTGACGTTCCCCCCCATCCCCGGCCCTTCCCCCGCGAGGGGGGAAGGGAGTAAGAGCGCGCTGCGGGCGAGATTCGCACTTTCACATGCTCAGTTCTTCTCTTCCTGATTGGCCCGCGCCGTTTTGTATGTTTCGAGCGTGGCGCGGTACGTTGTCTTCTTCGGTTCCGGGGCCAGCTCCAGGGCCTTGGTCTGCCACTTCACGGCGTTTTCGAGATCGCCCAGCTCGGAATAGGCGGTGGCCAGCGTGTCGATGTCGCCGGCGTTTCGCCATTGACCCAGCTCGCAGGCCTTTGTCGCCAGCTCGACCGCCCGCTTGGCATCGCGGAGCGACGTATCCGGGCAGGTCGCCAATAGCCACGCCAGGTTGTTGTAGGCTGAGGCGAACTTCGGATCGACTCGCATCGCCTCATTCCAATCGGCGATGGCTTTGTCAAATGCCCCCTTCTGCATGTGCATGCTGCCGCGGTTGTTGAAGGCGTCGGCGTCGGTCGGCGTCAGGCGGATCGCTTCGGTGTAATCGACGATCGCCTTGTCGAAGGCCCCCTTGTCGCTCCAGACGTTGCCGCGGTTTTTGTAGGCGAGCTGATAATCGGGATCGAGCCGGATCGCCTGGTTGAAATCGACGATCGCCTTGTTGTGGTCCCCTTTGGCACGCCAGATGTTGCCGCGGTTGTTCCAGACGTGGGCGGGCCGCGGGTCGAGCCGAAGCGCCTCATTGCAATCAGCGAGGGCCAGGTCGTGTTCGCCGCGTTCGGAGCGGATCGTTCCGCGGATGTTGTACAGCTCGGCCGTCGGCTGCCGCTGCAACTCGCCATTGATGAAGTCAAGCGCCTTGTCGAAGGCGATCACGTCGCGGTTGGCGATCCACCCTTTGCTCGTCGTCTTGCCGTTGGCATAGACAACCCAGTACCAGGCTCCGTTGACATCGGCGACGGTGAGGGTGACCCCCTTCGGCACGGCGCCGGTGGAAGCCGCATTGGCTTTGAGCTGAGCCGATTCGGCGGTGACGACCACTCGATCGCCGGTCTGTTGACCGAACGTGGTCCCGACTCCGAGAACAATGAACGCCGCCGACAGAGCGAGAGTCCGCATGAAAAGCCTCCTGCGCAGGGATGGGCCCAGCCTCCATACGGCTGGAAACGGGCGTGTCTTAGCTTCAAAGGGCCTGTTACCGCAAGCGATCTTTGCCCAGGCGGTATTCGGGAGGGCCTCCGGGCATTAGGCGGGGGAATAAGCTCCTCCCGGAATCCATCGGCTTCGGTACAACTACGCGACGCGTAACTCGCCTGCCGCGTCGAATCGCGGACATCGAATTCGCATTCCGTAACGCGCTCTGCCATTCCGATGAGCCCCGGCCGCCGATTGTTGTCGACGCTGCGATTCTGTCTGCCGGCGTGTCTGTTTCTGCTGGTCATCCCGCTTCGCGGTTGCGTGCCGAAGGTTCCCGTCGGCTTCCACACGGAACTGATGTATGCCGCTCCCGACATCGAGCATCCCTCGGTCGTCACCTGTGATGACGAAGGCAACCTGTTCGTCGGCGAAGATCCGATGGACATGCGCGGGCCCGCCTCCGAACCGATCGACCGGGTCCTGCTGATCCGCTGGGACAAGCACGGCGGCCCGCCGAAGAAGACCGTTTTTTGCGAGGGGCTGTGTGCGGTCTTCGGCCTGGTCTGGCACCAGGGGGCGCTTTACGTCATGCACGCGCCGCACTATTCGATGTTCGTCGACACCGACGGAGATGGTGTTGCCGATGTGAGAAAAGATCTCGCTCACGGATTCGGGCCTCCGGCGGGGAAGTATGAATTCAACGACCATATCGTCAGCGGCATGCGGCTCGGCATGGACGGTTTGATGTATGTCTCGGTCGGCGACAAGGGAATTCCCAAAGCAACCGGAGCCGACGGCAGCACGATCGCGCTCGAAGGGGGCGGGATCGTCCGCATGCGCCCCGATGGAACACAGCTCGAATTGTTTTCCAGCGGCACCCGGAATCACCTGGATGTGGCGATGGATGCACTCGACAACCTCTTCACCTACGACAACACCGACGACGGCTTCGGCTGGTGGACGCGGTTCACGCACCACATTCCCACCGGATACTACGGCTATCCTGACGATTACCGCACTCGTCCCGATCGGCACCTCCCGCGGATCAGCGAGCACGGCCCTGGCGCTCCGGCGGGGGCCGCCTGCTATCTCGAAGCGGCCTGGCCCGAAAAATACCGCGGCAACGCCTTTCACTGCGAATGGGGAAAGCGCCGCATCCAGCGCTTCGCGCTCAAGCCGAACGGAGCTTCATTTGATTCCACGCTCGACGACTTCATGACGCGCGGCCACAACGACGAGTTCAGGCCGCTCGATCTGTGCTTCAGCCCCGATGGCCGGCACATGTATGTGGCCGACTGGAACTTCGCCGGCTGGATCAAACCGACCGTCGCGGGCCGGCTCTATCGCGTCACGTATGTCGGCCCCGATGTCCCACCCGAGCCGCCGCGGGCCATCGACAGCGACCCGATCGAAAAGCAGATCCGTTCGCTCGCGCACCCGGCGCGCAGTGAACGGATGCGAGCGCAGTGGGCGCTGGCAGCCCGTGCCGAAGCAGCCATTCCCGCTGTCGCCGCTGCACGGCGCTCCGACCCGAACAAGTTCGCCCGCATCCACGCGATCTGGACACAGCACGCGCTGATCAATCGCGCCCCAGGTTACGATCCGTCGGCTGAATGGATCGGTGCGCTTTCCGACCGCGACGCCGACGTTCGCGCACAGGCGGCCCGGGCGCTGGGAACGCGACGCATCGCCGCTGCCGCCAAGGCGCTGGTGCAATCGCTCGGAGACTCTGCCGCGACTGTCCGATTGCAGGCGGCCGTCGCGTTGGGACGCCTTGGCGAATCGGCCCCGGTTGAAGACCTCGTTCGCGCGTTGGCTGACGAAGACATTCATGTGAATTTCGCCGTCAGGCAGGCATTGCGGGCCCTCCATCGCTGGGAACCGCTTGCGGCCGCTCTCCGGTCGATAGATCCGCGTACGCGTCTGGCGGCGATGCAGGCGGCGACGGGAGTCTACGACGACGGCGCCGTGGCGATGCTGTCTTTCGCCGCGAAAACGTTGCCGAACGCCGACGAGCGCGCGGCAGCGCTAGCCGCGCTTGCTGAGGCACATCGGCAGCCAGCCCCCTATGACGGCGGCTGGT
>JAGVKR010000019.1 GCA_020050375.1 Planctomycetales bacterium | reverse complement strand
GAAAAAGCCGCGTCGATTGTCTGTGCAAGCGGGAGTGCAAGCCGGTCGTCTGTTCCTGTCGCCTGTACCGGCAACGCTTCCACGGGCTTCGAGGCAACGCGGGCAGCCCATCCAACGCTCCGGCCACGTCGTTCAGCCGGACATGCGTGTACCGATCCATCGTCAACGTGATGGTCGAATGCCGGACCAGCGTTTGGGCAGTTTTCGGATGCACGCCCACTGCCGCCAGACTCGAATTCCATCACGGTAATGTCTCGGCACGAGCGTGCCTACGCCAGCACGCCCTGTACGACTTCGCCGTGGACGTTCGTCAGGCGGCGTTTGATGCCGTTGTGGTAGAACGTCAGCCGCTGGTGGTCGATGCCCAGCAGGTGCAGCACGGTGGCGTGGAAGTCGTACCAGCTCACCCGGTTCTCGACCGCTTTATAGCCGATCTCGTCGGTGGCTCCGAAGGCGAATCCGGGCTTCAATCCAGCGCCGGCCAGCCAGACCGAGAAACCGGTCTGGTTGTGGTCTCGTCCGGCTCCCAGGACGCCCGCCGCCGACTGGGCGAAGGGGGTCCGACCGAATTCGCTCGTGCAGATCACAAGCGTGTCGTCGAGCATCCCCCGTTGGCGCAGATCGCGCAGCAGCGCCGCCACGGGCTGGTCGATCCGTTTCGCTTCCTGACCGTGATTCTGCGCCACATTCTCGTGACCGTCCCAGTTGATGCGCGGCGAGCCGAAGGCACCTCCTGAAAACAACTGCACGAACCGTACCCCTCGTTCGAGCAGGCGGCGCGCGAGCAGGCAACTTCGCCCGAAGTCGGCCGTATCGGGCTGATCGACGCCGTAGAGCGTTTGCGTCTCGCGCGTTTCACGATCGAGGGCGGCCACTTCAGGGACGGCCAGTTGCATCCGCGCCGCCAGCTCGTAGGCGCGGATCCGCGCCGATAAATCGTCGTTACCGCGGCGCGATTCGAGGTGCCGGCGATTGATCTCAGTCAGCAAGCGTCGGCTGGCCAGCTCGGTGAGTTCGGCAATCGGACGGGCCGGAGACAAGTCGGCGATCGCTTCCCCCCTGCTCTTCATTTGCACCCCCTGGTGTCGTGCAGGGAGGAAACCGTTGCTCCAGTTGATTGATCCCCCGGCCGGCTGACCGCGGGGATCGGGGATCACCACGTACGTCGGCAGGTCTTCAGTTTCATTCCCCATCCCGTACGAGAGCCAGGCCCCCATGGTTGGAAAGCCGTTCAGTCGGAAACCGGTATTGGCCTGAAACGTCGCGGGGGTGTGATTCGAGGTCTCGGCATACATCGAGCGGATGACTGTGAGCTCGTCGGCCACGCCGGCCAGATGTGGGAAGAGCTCCGAGACCCATAATCCGCTCTGGCCCCGATGCTTGAATTCCCAGTCCGGTTTGCGGAGCAGGCCCACCTGCCCGAAAAAGACGTCGGGGCGTTCGTCCGCCGAGAGCGATTTGCCGTGGAACTGCTCGAGCGCCGGCTTGTAGTCGAACGAATCGACCTGGCTCAAGCCCCCGCACAAAAAAATGTGAATGGCCCGCTTCGCCCGCGCGGGAAAATGCGGCGGCGGATCGTCGGCTTCCCCCGGAACTCCGCCGGCCATTGCCGGCCGGTCGCGTCCCAACAGGTGCAGCAAGGCCGCCCCCCCGAGGCCGCAGGAGGCCCAGTGGAGGAAATCGCGGCGCGATGAATTCGGAGTTAGGAATTCGGAGTGCGGAGTGCGGAGTTTGGAATTCCGAGCGAGCTCGTTAGGGTCGGTGCAGGTCCGTTGTGGCTCGTTCGAAATCTCCGTCATCCGTTTGCTCCGCTTTCGGCTTTCCAAATTCCGCACTCCGAACTCCGCATTCCGCACTGGGAGTTACCGAAACCCTCTCCGCCGTTGTTCGCTGTACCGTTGGAGCGAATCCTCGATCACTGGATAGGCAAAGCTGGCAGGGGTCAACTCGTCGACTTCGACCGCTTTCCCTTCGAGAGTTTTGTAGTCCTGAAAGAATCGCCGCAACATGTTCCAGCGGTGTGTGGGGAGCTCGCTCGCCTCCTGGAACCCGTTGAACTCGGGGTCGTGGACGGCCACAGCCAGGATCTTGTGGTCCTTCTTGCCGGAATCGATCATCGTCATCAGGCCGATCGCGCGGGCTTTGACCAGCGTCAGCGGCACGACCGGCTCCTGGCACAACACCAGCACGTCGAGCGGGTCGTCGTCTTCGGCGAGAGTCTGCGGGATGAATCCGTAGTTCGCCGGATAGAACACGGCCGAATAGAGAATGCGGTCAACCTTGAGGAGGCCCGTCCGCTTGTCAAGCTCGTACTTGACGCTCGAACCCATCGGGATTTCGATAATCGCGTTGAACTCCTGCGGAAGACTTTCGCCGGGAGTCACATCGTGCCAGGGGTGAATCATGAGAAGCTTTGCTCACTCGGTAGGGAAAGAAACGGAAGCGCGGAATGCGGAGTTCGGAATGCGGAGTGAAGATAACGGCCAAAGTGCGCGCTTCCACTCCACATTCCGAACTCCACATTCCGCACTTTGTCAGTCGACATACAAAAACTCATTGCTGTTGAAAACGACGCGGCAAAAGTGGGCCAGACTGTGCGCGCTCACGAATTCCTGCGCCTCGCGCATCTCGTCGGCAGTCGGGGCGCGCGAGTAGGCCAGATCGTACAAGCGCCGCACCTGGCGGTCGATTTCGGCGCCGGCTTCCTTCTCCAGGCGTTCGGCGAGCCGCTCGGACATCCGCAGTGCGAACGAATTGTTGAGCATCGCCAACGCCTGAAGGGGAGTCGTCGTCACGGCGCGTCGGGGCGATGTTGTCGACGGATCGGGGCAATCGAACACGTCGAGAAACTCGTTTCTGCCGGAACGAACCCACGTGCGGTACACCGTCCGCCGCTGAAACTCATACCCGATCGGGTCGAGCATTTCGTAGAACTGCGAATTGAACGTGTACGTCCGAAAATCCTGGAACCCCGGGCCCCCCATCTGCGGATTGATCGCTCCGGCGATCTGCAGGATCGAATCGCGGACCGCTTCCGCCTCCAGACGCTGCGGATTGCGGCGCCACAGCAGCCGATTGCCGGCGTCCACCTTGATGGCTGCCTGGTTCGCGCGCGACGCTTGCCGATAGGTCGTCGAGGAAACGATCAGGCGGTGAATGTGCTTGAGTGACCAGGCCCTTGTCTCTCCCCCCCTTAGGAAAGGGGGGCGGGGGGGGGTGGCGTTGCGCGCAGAATCGTCGCCCGTTGCCGATTCAAGCGACCCCCCCAACCCCCCCTTCCTAAGGGGGGGAGACGGCGACATCAATTCGGCGGCGAGCCAGTCGAGCAGCGCCGGGTGGGACGGTCTTCCCCCGTTGAAGCCGAAGTCGTTTGGGGTTTCGACCAAGCCGCTGCCGAAGTGGTAATGCCACAGGCGGTTGACGATCACCCGCGCCGTCAGTGGGTTTTTGGGGTCGGTGATCCACTCGGCCAGCTTGATGCGGCGTTCCGGTTCTCCGGCGTCCATCGTCAGGCCGAAATTGGCCGACACGGCACTCAACGAACGGATCCCTCCGGGCGTAACCCGTTCTCCCTTCTGGTGGGGATTACCTCGCTCCAGTTCCCAAGTCGGCTCGGGAGTCCCCGGGACAACCGCATACGTCTTGCCGGCCGACACAAGCTGAAGCCGCGTTCGCAAGTGGGAAATGGCGAGCGTCAGTTGCCATCGCCGTTTTTGAGCGTCGAGGGGCATTGCCGCCAGCAACTGATCGTCGGTGACCCGCTCGGTGACGGCTCCGGCCAGCGACGCCACCTCATCGGCCGAAAGCGCGCGGGAGAAAAGCGCGGCCCGTTCGATCGCACCAGACAAATGCCGATTCCCTCCGGCGGGACTGTGCCTAAGCCCGAACAGCACGTGTGATTTTCCCGCTTCGAACAGTGCCGTCGTGGAGGTGACGTAGGGCTGACCATAAGGCTGTCCATTCCGATAGGCGGTCACCGATCGATCGGCACCGTAGACGACGACGATCTGCACCGGCGTCGCGACGGCCTCGGTCTCGGGTGGTGCCTGGAAACTCTGCGTGCGAGTAAAGTTATTGCTTCCCGCCATCCATTGCCCGGGCTCGCGCTCGCCGTAGACGACGGCGTCGAACACCGCGCCGCTCGACGACTCGACCGAAATCGCCCCACCACCCTGCTGGTCGAGCCGCGACAGCGTCAGCCAGACTTCGAGGGTCTTCTCGGTGAGGTTCGTTGCCAGCGGGCTCGTTTCCACGTAGCTCTCCGGTCCGTCGAGAATCAAACGGCCCTCTTCGATTCGCGCTTTGCCATGCGCCGTGCCGTGCAATTCTCCCACAGTATCCCGCAGATCCGTAGCAAACTCCCAGCGCGCCACGGGTTCGACTTTCGCGACGATCGGAATCGGTCGCGAACGCCGTTCGGCCAGTAGCCGATCGCGCACCGGCCCATCGATCTGGTCGAGTTGGCGCTCGAGGTCGTTCAAGTGCGACCGCAGGGCGGTAACCTGTTCGGCCAGTTGCGGCTGCCCCTCGGCGCTCAACCGCTCGCGTTCGCCGTGACGGACTCCCGCAAAATCCGCCGCAATCCGGTAGTACTCGGTCTGCGAGATCGGGTCGAACTTGTGATCGTGGCAGCGGGCGCAGTTCACGGTCAGCCCGAGAAACGTCTGGCACGTCGCGCCAATCAGGTCCTCGAGCTCGTCCTGCCGCACGACCATTTTCATCGCAGCGCTCTGTTGCGATTGCCCCACTTCGTCCCACGGCCCGGCGACCAGAAACCCCGTCGCGGTCACGGCCCGTGGATCGTGGGGGCGGAGCACGTCGCCGGCCAGTTGCAGCCGCACGAACTCGTCATACGGAAGGTCGTCGTTAAAGGCCGCGATCACCCAGTCGCGATAGGGCCACGAGAAGGGACGCAGCTTATCGCGTTCGAATCCCTGGCTCTCGCCGAAACGGACGACGTCGAGCCAGTGCCGCCCCCAGCGCTCGCCGTAGTGCGGCGATTCGAGCATCCGCTCGATCAGGCTGGCGTAGGCTCCCGGTGACTGGTCAGTGAGAAACCGCTCGACTTCCGCCGGATCGGGAGGCAGCCCCAGGAGATCAAACGATACCCGACGGATGAGCGTTCGTTTGTCGGCCGGCGGAGCGGGCTCGAGTCCTTTGGCTTCGAGCTCGGCGAGGACGAATCGGTCGATAGCACCCGACGCACGCTGTTCGTTTTTCACCCGCGGAGGGACCGGACGACGAATCGTCTGCAGCGACCACCAGTCGTAGCCCGCCCGAGAATCGCTCGTGAAACGAAACACGTCGATCGGATCTGTCCCCCATGTCGCGCCGCCGGCGATCCATTCGCGCAGAGTTCGTTTTTCGACTTCCGGCAGAGGCTGCTTCGGCGGCATCTCCTCTTGCGCGATGCGCTCCCACAGCAGGCTGTCGTCGGGCTTCCCGGCAACGAACGCCGCGCCGCTGTCGCCGCCAATCGCGGCCGATTTGGGAGTGCTGAGATCGAGCCCCCCCTTCTTTTCCGTCCGATTGTGGCAGCCGAGACAACGTCGCGCGAGGATTGGAGCGATTGTCTTGTCGAAATCGTCGGCACGGGCTGTTGCGGCAGCAAGCGACGAAAGAATGGCCAAGCCCAAAAGCATCAGTGGTAGCAGCGGCTTCACGCGGGGGTCAGCGTATCGGGAAAATGTGTGGGGAATACCACCCCACGCATCTGAGAAACTGACACGAGGGTGCCACGGCCAGCGACCGATAGGGAGTCGGCCGTGCGAACGGTG
>JAGVKR010000598.1 GCA_020050375.1 Planctomycetales bacterium | reverse complement strand
GACGCCGTATGTCGTCGGCCAGCAGGGAAATATCGACGGCGAGTTCTGGTCGGGAGAGATCGCCGAGTTGCTCGTTTACGACCGAGCGCTCACCGAGGTCGAGCTGCGGCAGACGTGGAGTCTGCTGTCGAATCGTTACGGATTGGCGCCCCCGGTGAAGCCGATCGACCCGGCCCAACTGGCGCTCGCATCGCTGTGTCACGTGCTGCTGAATTCCAACGAGTTCGTTTACGTCGATTGAGGTCCGAATATGAACCAACACCAACTCTTTCCCTGCGGCCGCACGCGGCGCGAATTCGTGTGGGAGATGGGGGCAGGTTTTGCCGGCATCGCTCTGGCAGGGTTGATGTTGCGCGACGGCGTCCTGCCGCGGGCGGGGGCCGTCGAGACGCCGGGAAATCTGCTCGCGTCGCGCGAGCCGCACTTCCCGGGCGGGGTGCGGAACGTGATCTTTCTGATGATGAATGGCGGCCCGAGCCAGGTCGATACGTTCGATCACAAGCCCGAGCTCGAAAAGCACGCCGGCGAGCCGCTCCCTGAGGGAAAGAAGTTCATCAACTCAGGTGGCCGAAAGGTCGGCTTTTTGACGCCGAGCTTCCGCCCGTTCCGCCCGGGGGGACAGAGCGGACTCATGATCTCCGATTTCTTCCCCAAAGTCCGCGAGCATGCCGACAAACTGGCCGTGATCCGTTCGTGTCATACCGACAGCCACGCCCACGGCTCGGCCCTGGTGGCCATGAACACGGGCAAAACGTTCATCGGCCGGCCGTCCCTCGGAAGCTGGGCCGTGTATGGGCTCGGGACCGAAAATCAGAGCCTGCCGGGCTACGTCGTGATGCTCGACAAACGGGGCGGGCCGATCAGCGGGCAACCCAACTGGGCGAGCGGCTTCATGCCGGCCGGTTTTCAGGGAACGCTGTTCCGCCCGGTGGGAAATCCGATCCTCGACCTGCGCGGGCCGCAGCACATCGACGGCCGCGCCCAGCGCGAGCAACTCGACTTGCTCGCACAACTCAACCACGAGCATCTCGCGTCGCGCCCGGGCGGAAGCGAGCTGGCCGCCCGCGTCGCCTCGTACGAATTGGCGTATCGCATGCAGTCGGAAGCGCCCGAGACGGTCGACCTGTCGCAGGAGACCGAACAGACGCTCGCGATGTACGGCGTCGGGCAGAAACCGACCGACGAATTCGGGCGAAACTGCCTCGTGGCGCGGCGTCTGGTCGAACGGGGTGTGCGATTTGTGCAACTCTATTCGGGCGGAGGGCATCTCGACGACACATGGGACGCGCACGTCAGCATCGAGAAAAACCATTCGCAGCATGCGGGGGAAGTCGACCAGCCGATCGCAGCTCTGCTCACCGATCTCGAACGGCGCGGCCTTTTGGACTCGACGCTCGTCGTCTGGGGAGGCGAATTCGGCCGGATGCCGTTCAGTGAAGGGAAGGGGGAGCCCGGTCGTAACCACAATCCCTACGGATTCTCGATGTGGATGGCCGGCGGCGGCGTCAAAGGCGGCGTTTCGTATGGAGAAACCGATGAGTTCGGATTCGAGGCGGTCGTCGACAAGGCGCACCTCAACGACATCCACGCCACGATTCTGCACCTGTGCGGTCTCAATCACGAATTGCTCACGTACTTCCACGAAGGACGCGAGCAACGGCTCACGGACGTGGCGGGCAACGTCATCAAACAGATCATTGCGTGAAGAAGGGGTTAGGAATTAGGGGTCGGGGCTCAGGGGATCACGGCTCATGAAACTCCTTTCCCCGACCCCCGACCCCCGACCCCCGACCCCTGATTCCTGATTCCTGATTCCTGGTCCCTGCTACGATGTCCTCTGTCATTCAACCCCGACTGTTGCGCCGCATGACGGTGCGGCGCGTGCTCGAGTTGCTGCAGGCCAGCGGTCCATCGACGCGGGCCGAGCTGACGCGGCTGTCGGGGATCAGCGCACCGACCGTCTCGAAAGCGGTCGGAACGTTGCTCGAATCGGGGCTGCTCGAAGAAGGGGAAGCCCCCCCGATTTCGCTCGGACGTCCCGGCACGGTTTTGCGCCTGGCGCGGAACCGCACGCAGGTCATCGGCGTCGTCCTCGACGCCCGCCAGTGCACGGTCGTCGCCGCGGGAATCGACGGCACATTGCACGACGACACGGCGATCCGCTTCGCGCCGGCACAAACCTATCCGGCGCTGCTCGATCAGATTGCCGAAGCGGCGACCGAGCTCATGCAGCGTCCCGCAGTGCGAACGCTCAGTCTCGGGCTGAGCATTCCTGGGCTGATCAATCGGCGGGAGCAGCGGGCTGTGTTTTCCCCTAATTTGCACGTCACCGACGGTCATTCTCCCGACCGCGACCTCAGTCGTCGTCTCGAGATCGACTGCTCCATGCATCAGGAAACGCACGCGCTCTGCCTGGGCGAGCGGATGTACAGCGGCTCCGAACCGCTCGATGATTTCGCCGTCCTCGAAATCAGCACGGGGCTCGGACTGGGAATCGTCACCGGGGGCCGGCTGATGGAAGGCCACAGCGGATTGGCGGGCGAGCTTGGGCATTTGACGGTCGTTCCCGACGGGCGGCTGTGTGGCTGCGGAAACCGCGGCTGCCTCGAAACAGTCGCCACCGATTCGGCCCTCGCACAAGCTGTCTCGGATCGGCTCGGCCGAACGATTGACGTCGATGAAGTCGCCCGGCTCGTCCGCAGTGGAGAGATCGATGCCGAGGCCGAGTTGCGGAGTGTCTGCCACTACCTGGCGATCGCAATCGCCGCTTCGATCAATCTGTTCAATCCGTCGACGTTGTTCGTCCACGGCCGATTGTTCGACACGCGGCCCGGATTGTTCGCAGAGGTGTGCGATCTGGCGCGCCGACGCGCGCTCGGCCCATCAGTCGCCGACTGTTCCATTCGCCGGGCGCATTGGACAAAAGCCCAGGGCGCCGTCGCCGCGGCGATCTACCACATCTTGAACTCATGGGGGCCGATCGTGGATCGGTGATATCTCCCGACGTCGTAGCACGGACTGTCAGTCCGTGTGTCGAACGGATTAGTTCGACTCTTCCCGGATGGAATTCCGTATTCGAAGTTTCAGATTGAGAATTGATGCGACGATCAATCAAGCAGTGAAAGAACGTGCGAGCTGGATCGATCACGCACGGACTGACAGTCCATGCTACCTGGGGATCGCGGAGCACGAGCGAAAATATTCCGTCTCGATTCGATCCCGCGTTTCGGCCGACTCAGCCAGCACCAGAATTGAATGATGCGATTCCGTTCCATCGGGGGATATCGTCACGATCTTTGCCGGCCCTCCCCCGGACGACAGCCATGCGGCCCGTTGCATCG
>JAGVKR010000169.1 GCA_020050375.1 Planctomycetales bacterium | reverse complement strand
GGCCTGAGCCAGCGCCCGCGGATCGAGCAGAGCCGGGTCAAGCGGCTCGATGATCGCCACCGTTTGTCCCGGCGGAACTACATCGCCGGGGTCGAGCTTGATTCGCAGTAGTCGCCCTGCCAGCGGCGCCGAGACGGTGTACCGATCGCGGAGCCGGGTTTTTCCGTCCTCTTCGACGTACACCTGAAGCGCCCCCGGCGAAACCTGGGCCAGATCGACCGCCACCGGTTTCGGCAAGAACGCATACACCAGCGCCGCCACAAATGCCCCCAGCGCTATTGTCGTAACGATCCGTTTGATCCAGCGTTTCACAATACCCTCTGCTGTTCGTTTCCTTCTATGCCCCCTGGACGCGAAGAGGCAAAGCCCGCCCCGGTCCCCGGTCCCGGTTCCCCCGGCCCACAATCTTCATTCTCCGCTCCGAATTCCGCACTCCCCATTCCGCATTCTCTCATTCCCTCGTCTTCAAAACCGCGATCAGATCCAGATGATCGAGCCGGCGGCGAACGATCAGGCCCGACAGAATTGCCGCCACAATCACAACCAGCACCGAGAACCCGTACGTCGCCGGCGCGATGACAAACGGAATCCGGTACATCTCCGTGTCGAGAAACAGACAAACGACCCGAACGAGCGACCAGCCCATGCCAATCCCCAGGGGCAGGGCCGCCAGCGTCAAAACGGCCAGCTCGCCAAGAAGGATGAACGAAATCTCGCCGCGTGTCAGCCCCAAAACGCGCAAACTGGCCAGCTCGCGCCCCCGTTCCGAAAGCGCGATGCGGGCCGTGTTGTACACCACGCCAAAGGCGATGACGCAGGCGAACATCACGTTGAAAAACTGCATCTGGAGCATGTTTTCCATCACCGTGTCGCGAAAACTGCGGATCGCCACCTTCTTGATCGTGATCCCCGAGACGCGCGGTGTCTCTTTGAGCTTCGCGTAGAGCTCGTCGATCGATCGATCGTCGGCCGTCAGGTACGCCTCGTTGAGGGCATCCCCCTCATGCAGGAGCCGATTGAGGGCCCGCAGGTTCATATAGGCGAACGTTCCCAGAAACGCCTCCATCAGGGCCGCGACCGGCACCTCGCGGACCGGCCGCGCCCCTTCGAGAACTTCGACTGTCAGCACGTCCCCAACTTTGACGTCCAGCAACTCGGCCAATTTCGTATTGATCACCAACCCCTCTTTGGGAAGCGTGACGGAGTGCATTTCCGTGTCCGTCAGCACATTGAGGCGCGGCTCATCGGTCAGCCCGAGGATCAGCGTCCGCCGTTCGAGGTGCCCGTGCTTGAACCGCACGGGCGTCATCCGCCGCGGCTCGGCATAAATCACTCCCGGCATGTGCTGCAGCGCATATAGCCCCGACATTGACGTCGGCTCGACAAAATTGACGCCGATGTCCTGTCGCTGCTGCACACCGAACTGCACATCGAGAATATGATCGAGCGAATCGGCCGAGAAACGCCCGAGCATCAGGATCGCCACGGCCAGCGCCATTCCGAACGATGAGAAGAACGCCTTGAGCGGCCGGCGTTCGAGGTGCCTTAAGATCATCCGCGATGGTTGCGTCAGAAAATGCGCGAGCCCCAGCCGTTCGAGGACCGTCGGTCGAAAGTTCGCCGGCGGCTCGGGGCGCATCGCCTCGGCCGGTGGCAGATGGATGGCCGCTCGAATCACGTTCAGCGTGCCGGCGATTCCCGCCACCGAGCTGACTCCCAGCGACATCAGCACCACTTTGGGGGGAAGTGAAAACTGAAGCAAGGGAAATTTGTAGAATCGCGTGTAGATTTGCGTGATCTTGAACCCCAGCCAGGCACCGACCCCCGACCCGGCGATCACTCCCACGATCACCACCAGGAGCACCAGCTTGAGGTAGTGGAATCCCACCGCGAGGTTGCTGTACCCAAACGCCTTGAGCGCGGCAATCTGGTCGCGCTGCAGCGCGATGATCCGCGACAACACGACATTCAACAGAAAGGCCGCGACCGCCAGAAAGATCGACGGGACGATCGTCCCCATCCGCTGCAACTGGCGGATCTCGTCGGAGAGAAACCGGTTGGAAATCTGATCGCGGCGGCCGTGCGCACCGAAGCCCCCGAAGGGCTCGATCAGCGCATCGAGCCGCTCGATCACCTCCTGCTCATCGGCCTGTGGCGAGAGATCGAGCGCAACATCATTGAACGCTCCCTCCATGTTGAAAGCGGCGGCGAGAGCCCGATGCCCCATCCAGAAGATCCCGAACCGCTTGTCGTCGGGGACCAGCGACCCCAGGCGTATGGTGTAAACATACTCGGGCGACAGCCCCAGCCCGACGATTTCAAGCTGCTTTTTCCGGCCGTTGATGATCGCCGTCACCCGGTCGCCGATCTGGAACCCATGCGCCTGCGCAAACCCCTCGCTGGCGATCACCTCCGAATCGCGGCCCGGCTCGATCCACCGCCCGGCCCGCAGGTGCAGGGCGTTGAGGTCCATCCGCGGCGTTTCAGGAATCGAGACCAGCTTGCCGACCGCCGGCTCGTTGAGCCCCGGAACGTCGAGCAACACCTCGCGAACGACGCGCGTCTGCACGTGCGCCACTCCCGGAATCTCGGCGATCCGCGTTTCCAGCGTGTTGGGGGCCCGTTTGAGCCCGGCGAAGACGTCGGCGAAACGGTATCGATCGTAATACGTCTCTTGCGTCCCGCGGAGCGCTTCGAGCGCCGATAGCGACATGACAAACGTCGCCACGCCGCAGGCAATCACCGCGCAAATCGCCACCACCTGCCCCTTCATGTGCAGAATGTCGCGGACAAGCTTGCGGTCGATGGCTCTCATCGGGAAAACCGAATGTCGAAACTCAAATGTCTAATGAAATCCGAAACCAAAAATCCAAAAACTCAAGCGATCCCCGTCGCATTTTTTCATTTTTTGCCTTTTGTCATTTCCCTAGACATTTGAATTTCGTGCTTCGTCATTCTGATTTCGACATTCGTCATTCCACGCTCACCACTGCAACTCCCCCGGCTTCTGCCGGCGCTCGTTCCGACGAACGCTGCCGATGCGGCCGTCGGCGACCGAGACGATCCGGTCGGCCATTCCGGCGATCGCCGCGTTGTGCGTGATCACCGCCGTCGTCGTCCCCAACTCGCGATTGACGCGCTCGATCGCGTCGAGCACGAGGATCCCGGTCTGGATGTCGAGGGCTCCGGTCGGCTCGTCGCAGAGGAGGACGTCGGGCCGTTTTGAGATCGCGCGGGCGATCGCCACCCGTT
>JAGVKR010000720.1 GCA_020050375.1 Planctomycetales bacterium | reverse complement strand
GTTTCTCGTAGGCCGCGCCCTCTTGCGTTGCAGCCTGTCGCGGTACGCGCCGGTGGCGCCGATCGCGTGGCGGTTCGAGACAAACGAATATGGCAAGCCACGAGTCGCCGCCGATCACGGGTTGGATTGGCTTTCATTCAACGTCTCCAACACGCGGGGGATGGTGGCCTGCGCTGTGTGCCGCGATGTCGAGATCGGCGTCGACGTCGAAGCCGACTCACAACGATACGATCCGGAAGTCGCCAAGCGGTTCTTCACGCATAACGAAACGGCAGCGATCGAGAGTGCAGCATCAGAAGACCGACGGGAGCGGTTTCTCAGAACCTGGACGCTGAAGGAATCCGTCGTTAAGGCGACGGGTCTGGGCCTGTCGTGTCCCCTCTCGGCGTTCGATGTCGAGATCGATGCCGATCCGCCGCAGGTCGTCTTCACCGATCGAATGGCCGAAGACCGGCGACTCTGGCAACTTTTCGGTTTGCGACTTGAATCAGGGTTTCACGTCGCCCTGGCCGTGCGGCGCTCCGCGGATCGGCAATTGCGATTGTCCGTCGAGCGGCTGCCGCCCGAAGCGCTCGGTTCGGGTGATGTTTGAGCCGAGGTGCGAGTCGAATCCGGATCACGCGGAGGAACTGCGGATACACCAGATGCCGCGGATGAAACGGATACGGATCGTATCCGCTCGATCCGCGAAATCTGGCGTATCCGCAAGCTCTTTTGATCGAAGAAGTACTCGCTCACGCGTCCAGTTCCAGCATCCGCCGCTCATCGCGCCCGAGAAGTCGCTGGAACAACGACGCGCAACGGGTCGATCGCGGCCGCGGCAATCGTGCCGATGCGGCCAATCAGCGGGTTCACCTGTCCCTTGCCGTCGGGATGCACGCGATTGCTGAGAACGATCACAAACAGATCGAGCTCGGGGTCGATCCACAGCCCCGTGCCGGTGAAGCCGCCGTGCCCGAAGGCGGTGGGAGACATCAATTCCCCCTTGTTGATCGAAAACCCGGACTGCACATCCCACCCGAGGGCCCGCAGCCCCGACGGCACGGAGACGGGCTGCGTCATCACGTCGACCGTGCGAGGACTGAGAACGCGCACGCCAGCGTACGTGCCCCGGTTGAGCATCATCTGGGCATAGACTGCCAGATCACTCGCCGTCG
The DNA here is from genome assembly GCA_020050375.1 of Planctomycetales bacterium. Taxonomy (GTDB): domain Bacteria; phylum Planctomycetota; class Planctomycetia; order Planctomycetales; family Planctomycetaceae; genus SIAF01. The sequence continues at coordinate 2,714 of JAGVKR010000720.1, read as the reverse complement.
AGAACAGCCCGGCGTGACCGGCGATCCCGTCGAGCCGATGGGCTCGTGGGTCGTGGACTTCTCCCTGAATCCACCGATCGCCGCGCATCTCAGTCGGTGCGGCTCGGTTGCGCAACGCTTCGGCGGGGACGTAACCGGTTTCCGACATCCCGAGCGGAGCAAAAATGTGCTCCCGGGAAAACTCGTGGACATTCTTGCCCGACAACCGCTGCACCAGCGCGCCGAGGACGAGAAAGCCAACATCACTGTAGAGGAACTGGGCCCCCGGATCGGCCAATGGGCGGAGCGCGAAGATCCGTTCGTAAGCTTTGTCGGCCCCATCTTTGAAATCTTCGAGCTCGTTGTCGGGGATCAGGCCGCTCTGGTGCGTGAGAAGTTGCAGGACGGTGATCCGGTCTTTGCCGTTCTGTCCGAACTCGGGAATGTGTTGGGCCACCCGATCGCGAATCTGCAATCGGCCCTGTTGGACGAGAATCATCAGGCTCGTCGCCGTGGCGACCGGTTTCGTGATCGAGGCCAGGTCGAACACGGTGTCAGTTGTCATCGGGACCGTCTTGGGGGCAACCTGCCTTTGGCCGAAAGCCTTGAGGAAAGCCACGTGCCCCTGCCGTCCCACCAGCACAACGCAGCCGGGGAGCCGTTTGGCGACAATCTCGCGCTCGACTTCGACATCGATAAACTTGAGGTGCGCATCGCTCATGCCGACATCGGCAGGCTGCGCCGACGGGAGTTTCGGCGGGGCGGCAAGCAACGGCGCACACGCAGTCGCAATCCACAACCCGGCGGCTGCGGTCACAATCATCCATCGAATGCGAGTCATCGAATCATGCTCCCAGGGGAATCACGGATCTGCCGCGCCGCGTTGCTTCGTTCAGCAGCCATCGGGAAAAGAGAGAACCACGAATCAAGCGAATCACACGAATGAGTGTGAAACGTTGGACCACAGAATACACTGAAGACCGAAAGTAGAAAAGACGCCCTATCGAGCTCAAATGGGGCATCGGATTCCCCATTTTTTCCGTGTATTCTGCGTTTTCTTTGGTTATCCCCCGTCTGGGTTGCAACTGAGCCGTGCTGAGCAGCTGCGGGTTGTCCAGCAATCCGCGGTTCAAGGTTGATTGTCCGGAAACGAGACGCTCACGAGCAGTCCGGCGACAAACGTCGTCGTCGAACCGATGATCGAATACCACGGCCAGGCGACCTTCGTTCCGAAGGCGACGGCCGAGATCACAGCCAGCCCCGCCAGCGTGCCGACCAGCGCTCCGCGGCGCGTCGCTCGGGTCGTCAGCACGCCGAGAAAAAAGACCCCCAGGATGACACCCGTCGAAAAGCCGGCGATCGAGAGCACGCTCTCGACAACGCTTTTCTCAAGCTGTGCCCCGGCGATTCCGACCGCGATTTGCGCTACGCCGAACAACGCCGAGGCCCAGCGACCCAAACGCAGCTCTTCGGCGGGAGTGAACTGCCGCTTCGACAGCGGCAGATACAGGTCGTTGAGCAACGATGTTGCCGACGAGTTGAGCGAGCTGGACATCGCCGCGGCAAACACCGCCGCCAGCACGAGGCCGACGATGCCCGAGGGCATGTGATCGACGACGAACGAAACGAACACCTGGTCGTTGCTTTGAAAAGGCGTCGGCGGCGGAAACCGATCGTAGTAGCAGGCCAGACCGATCCCAATCAGCAGGAACATTGCAAACTGGGCGAGCACGACGATCCCGCTTACAACCAGCGCCCGCCCTGCGTCCCGTTCGCTGCGGGCGCAGAGATACCGCTGCACCATGAGCTGATCGGCTCCATGCGTCGCCAGCGCAAGGAACATCCCGCCCACGATTCCGGCCCAGAGGGTGTACGGCTGCGTCAGGTCGAACGAGGGGTCGATCATTTTCAGCTTGTCGTGCTCGCGCGCGAATTCAGACAAATCGTGCCAGCCATTCGGAAGGGCGCCGATCAGCAACGCTCCGCCAAGCACCGCCCCGACCAGGTAAGTCACGAATTGCAGGCAATCGGTCCAGACGACCGATTTGATTCCGCCGAAGATAGAGTAGATGACGGTTGTGACTCCGACGGCGATCACCGAAAGAGGCAGATTGAGTCCCGTCACCTTGTTGACGACGAGCGCCGTGAGATAGAGCCGCAGCCCGTCGCCAAGCGTCCGTGTTACCAGGAACAGCACCGACGCGACTTGCCGCACCGCGCCCCCAAACCGGCGACTGAGGACTTCGTAGGCCGAGAACAGCTCGCCCCGAAAGTAATGCGGCATCAGCAGCACGACGACCAGGCAGCGGCCGATCAGATAGCCCAGCGGAAGCTGCAGAAACCGCAGGTCGCCCCCCTTCGCATAGGCGATTCCGGGGACGCTGAGAAACGTGACCGCGCTGGTTTCGGTTGCGACAATCGAGCCAAGCAAGGCCCACCACGGCAGGTTGCGGCCCCCCAGCATGTAATCGGCGAGATTGCGTTGCCCCCGGCCCACCCACAATCCCAGCGCAATCGAAGCGCCCAGGTACAGCACGATCACAACGAGATCGAGCCTATCCAGCGCGAGGTGAAGCTCCGGCATGTTGGAAATTCGCGCGGGAAAAGTGGTCTAATGCAGATCTGCGGCTCGGTGAGACGCGAAGTCGCTATCTTGATCCGATGGGGGGGCGGAGACAACCGACATGCTCGAGAATCTGACGACCGAGGGACGAAATCCCGCTTCCGAAGCGATC
>JAGVKR010000090.1 GCA_020050375.1 Planctomycetales bacterium | reverse complement strand
GGTGGCGGCGGCGCTGCCGGACCATTTGCCCGGCTTCGGCCGGGGCTTTTGTGTGGCGTCATCGACACAGCAACCGATCCAAGCGCAGCCGGCGCGGCGCCCGGCACCTCAACCCGGGTTCCCGGAGGCTAAGGTTCACGAATCGTTAACGCGTTATCCGCAATGGTCTGCATCGAGGAGTTTTTTCATGCAGCCATTTCAAATTCCCCAGGAAGAGACCTGCCCCGTCCCCGAGCATTTCCTCGGTCAGCTTTACCGGGCCAACGCCCACGGCCTGGACAGTCTCATCGAAACCGTGCCCGCGAAAACCAGAGCGATGCTCGCCCTGTATTGCCATCGGCGGTCGCATCTGCAGTCGATTGCGCTGGCGGTCGCGGCGACCTGCGAAGAGCGCGACCTCGAAGAGTTCGGCGGATACGCGGGGAAGGTTCTGTTCGAGAAAGCCCGCAAGGTGCCGGAGAAGCCGCACACATCTCATTTCACCGAGCGCAAGCAGATCAGCTTGTCGCGCGGCGCCATCATGCAGGTCGTGATCGACCAGGACTTGATCTAGCTCTCGCTCGCGCCTCCCCGCCCCCGCTCACCTCGCGTGGGTCAGGTCGCCGGATCGTCGAACGCGGCCTACTCCGCGGCGATCAATTCAACCGTTCGACCGAGCGGCTTGATCTTCCAATCCCACCACGCGAACTCCAGCCGGTAATCATTTCCCTCGAGAACCAGGCCGTACGCGCGGCCGAAGGGACCTCGTTCGAATTTCCTGTTGCTTGGACCCAGCAGCGTCCCTTCGAACGTATGGGCTCCTTTGCGAACGCGAACGCGGCAACCCAGCAACGAAACGACTTCGTGGTCTTCCAACCGGTACACGTCACGTCCCACTCAAAATCACCGGCGGGCACACTACTCGGCCGCGTCCGGGAATCCAGTCGTTCTGTGGACAAGGCCGCCGGACAGTGGGTTTCCATCCGTCAGGAGCGTTTTCCGACGACGGAATCGCTCCACGACGCGAACGTGTCGAGAATCTCATCCATGACGCCTGTGTCGGTGCGCCCCGAGCGCACCGGCACATGAAACGAATGGTCCGCCTCGGCAAACAGCTTGAGATGCGCGCGTTTGCCGAGCTTTGCCACGACCGGCTCAAGCAGAGGCAATTCCGCGAGCTTGTCCCTGGAGCCCTGGAGAAACAGCATCGGCACTTCGATGTCGCGGAGATGCCCGGCACGCTCGATCGAAGGCTTGCCGGCGGGATGCAAGGGAAAGCCGAAGAACGCCAGCGCACCGACGCCATCCAGCGGGTCGAGCGCCTGCGCCTGTGACGTCATGCGCCCCCCGAACGACTTGCCGCCGGCAATCAACGCCGCTTGTGGAATCGTTTTGCGGGCATGGGCGATGGCCGCGCGCACAGCGGCATGCGCGATCGCGGGCGCGTCGGGCCGCTTGCTGCCCTGCTCCATGTACGGGAACTGGTAGCGCAGCGTCGCGATTCCCCGCGCCGCCAATCCCTCGGCGACCGCCTGCATGAAGGCGTGATCCATGCCGGCGCCGGCGCCATGCGCGAAGACAAAGCACGTCGTCGCTGTCACAGGACCGTCCAGCCGCGCGGAGATGGCCCCTCGTCCCTCGATCGGGATTTTATGCAGCGGCGCGTTCGCCTTGAGGCTTCCGGCTTTGCCCATGCTCATGCTTTCAAACGCGTCCGGGCGGTGCTTGTTGCGGCGCTAACGTTTGACCGGATCGTTGCTGTCGGGGTTTTTGAACGAGAACGCCGTCCGGTATCCGGGCCGCTCCTGAATGCGCTGCCACCAATCCGCGACCCTCGGCCGGCGCGCCGGCGCGATCATTTCCGGCCGCGCCAGCACCTCGATGCGGTTGACCATCGGCGCCATCGCGATGTCGGCCAGCGTGAACATCGATCCTGCGATCCAGGGCCCCTGCCCGAGCCCTTGCTCCCCAAGCCCTTGCTCCCCAAGTCTTTGCTCCCCAAGCCTTTGCTCCATCTGGTCGAGCAGATAATCGAGCTTGGCGTAGGCCTCGTCCTCCTCCTCGACCGACACGCCGACCGCAAGGCGCCGTTTGAGCCGAAGCGCGATCATCGGATTGGGGCACTTCATCGCCGCCGCCATCTGCTCCTCATGCGAGTAGCGCTGATCCATGCGCCTGGCGTGCCGCAGATTGTGCGAGCAGACGTTGACGTTCCAATGCGCCAGCTCCTCGGAGTTATACAGCCACAGCCGCATCGTCGAGCGCGCGAACGGCTCGTGCGGCCGCAGCCGCACCTGGTCCGGAAACAGATCCTCCAGATATTCGAGGATGACGTTCGACTCGATCAGGATGTTGCCGTCGTGATCCAGCGTCGGGACCACCGCCTTCGGATTGAGTTTGGTATAGGCGGGCTCGTAGTTCTCGAAGGCGAAGATGTCGACGTGGCGGCTCTCCCAGTCGAGCCCTTTTTCCGCAAGGCACATGCGGACCTTCTGCGAGCAGACCGAACTCCAGTAGTGATACAGCCTGAGCATTGGACGCAGCCGGGTCAGCGAGCAGATCGTGACGGACGGGGATATTGCCGCAGTAGTTGAGTTCTTCCCTATGCCGGTTTTCTGGGAAGCAAAACCAGCGAAAAACGCTGATTTCACTTGGTGAGCGCGGCGGGACTCGAACCCGCGACCCCATGATTAAAAGTCACGTGCTCTACCGGCTGAGCTACGCGCTCCCGGGGGCAGACTTAGGCCATGGGGCGGGGCTTTCCAAGCCAAATTCACAGCCCCGGGCCCCCTCGCCACCGGAAATTCCACCGGGATTTGAGCCACTTCCCGCAGTTGCAAACCAATCGGCCTTTTTGTGATGGCCAACACAGCGGGCCGCAGGGGCGGTCCCTAGGATGAGCCTCGTTGATTTGAACCAAAGCGCCCACCCCGACGACTATTACGGGGCACCAGGAGGCTCACATGATCAAGAATGCCACTTACGTGTTCGCAGTTCTCGCCGTCGGCACCGTGGCCATTGCCTGGTCACAGCAGAAGCCGGTCATCCAGCCGCTCGAGAGTGCCGAGACGATCAACCCCGGTCAGTTCAACCGCGGCAACCTGCCCGAGCTCAAATTCAACGACATGTCGTTCGTCAATTACGGCGACAACTGACGGAATTTTCGGATCGCTTCCTCCGGTCCCGGTCGACCCAATCCCCCCACAGTCCCCCCTTGGGTCCCGGGGCCGGAAGGAGGCGTACTTCCAGAGTGACGTTCCAAGATCAGGCGATCGCGGAAAGTTGAAGCGTGCCGTCGCGGCCGGGATCAGTCCCGGTCCGGCGGCCGCTTCTTGTCGCGAAATCTCCGGCGCGCCGCCTGCTTCACCGGCATGCGCCACAGCCCGATCGCGACAATCGCGAGCGAGAGGACCAGATACCGCAGTGCGGCGTCGGTCGAATGAAGCTGTCCGATCAAGCCGATAAGCCAGAGCGCCGACAGCGCCGCCAGCAGCACGACCGTTCGCACTTTCATACGCAACGCTCCCGCAACGCCCCGGCCCGCACACTCGGGAAAATCCGGTTCTATCAGCGTCCTTCCCGGTCGGATCGCCGTTTCGGCGATTAATCTTACTGCGCCGCAGCGTGAATGCACATCGTATTTGCGGAAAATTCGCGCCGGAATCGATACCGAAACCAAACCGGATCGGCCGCAAGAAACGCCACCGGAGTTCCGTTTCCGCGTCATTGAAGTTTCATGGCCCGGACGCGCTGCCGCCACAGACTGCCGTCAGGTTCGCGGCATCGAAAGAGGCTTTGGCCTCGAGAATGGGCCACGCAAAAAGACAGGAGGACGTGCATGACGCCACAGGATGCCACGCCCGCAGTGTTCTCGTTTGCGCGTTTTTTCAGCCGGCCGCTGTGTCCCGAGTGCGGCCATGAGCAGTTCGTTCCGGAGCAGTCGTCGTTCGTCGAGAACGGCGGCATCCGCCACGCATGGCTGTGCGAAGCCTGCGGCAACGCGTTCAACACCAATATCCAGATCGGCGATATCGGCATCTGACGCGAGCGCATATCCGAATACGGACCGGGCCGCATTTCGCGGCCCGGTTTGTTTTTCGACGTGATCGAAACATGAGCCGCGGCGGCGGTGATCTCCCTCTCCCCGCTTGCGGGGAGAGGGTTGGGGTGAGGGGGATTCGCAACGAGTCAGCTCGCGGAGAGTCCCCCTCACCCGCCATCCTCGCTTCGCTCGGATGTCGACCTCTCCCCGCAAGCGGCAGGGCAATCGCTTATGACTCTGATTCCGATAAGGCGATGGAATCGGAACGAGAACGAAGCGGAATCGAAGTGGGAACAGATCGTCCGCTCCCAAGG